>NZ_FNOL01000042.1:0-12187 GCF_900106655.1 Variovorax sp. YR634 | reverse complement strand
GGAACAGACTTTCGAGGTCCGGCCCGAATTCGCGCCAAAGCAGACATAGGATGTCGAGATGGAAGAGATTGATTGCGAGCGCATAAAGTCCGATAACGAGGCGTTGATTCGCGCGCACGGCGGCGAGATATGCGACTGGCTGCCATTCCCAGACCAAGACACCACTGCACGTGATGGTCAAGCCGCTGCGCGTCGCGCTCTGGTCCTGAACGCGATGGTGCAAATTGCCTTCAAGGCACCCATTTCCGTCATTAAAGAGTGGATTGCTAGCAATGGCTTGGACGGAGAACTGTCGAGTTCTGAGCGGGCGATTCTCGACAAAGACGACGGTGACCTCACCGAGCAGGAGCGCACCAATCTCTACTGGTGTATCGAGGCTCTATGGGCGCTCGCCTGGGCAGCCGGCAAAGTTGAGCACCTCGCATTCAACAAGCCTGTCGGTCCTGAACTTGCGTCGCTGATGCCGAATCTGCGAGAGAACGAGCGTGGCGAAGCCTTCATGAGTCGAGCGAAGCTTCGACCTCGGCAAGAATTGTTCAGGATGACCGACCTCTACTACCGACTCCATTGGTGGACAAGGACAGCCCATTTGCACGGGGAACCTTCAGGAGATGTGAGCCTGGACATCGTGATGGAGCGACGCAAGGCTCTCGAATGGCTATTGAACGAAGACGGAAGTTGGGACGACGTCGAACTCAGCACTTAGTGACGGGTGCCGGCCAACACCAGTCATTCACTGTCAGCTACCGACGAAGATGAGCCGTGTGACCATTTCGACAGCGCCGTGCGATGCGTCCGCCTCGCTGGTGAGAGCCGTTCGCCGCATTACGAATCTCGGTATTCTCGAAGTGCGTGACCGTCTTTCCAACGGGGATCCCGTATTCGACCAGGAGCTTTTTGGCAACCGAACAGAAGACGTCTTTGCAAAAGCACGGGCGCTGCTTTCGGCCCTGGAGCAGGGCGGGCATCAACCTCTTGTCAGGGAGGCTGGTAGGCCAATCACGCCGCAGACCTTGCGAAACATCTTCCAAGCGTCAGACGAGGAGGCCCAGGAGCTTCGTCGGCTCGATGACTTGGGGCATGCGTAGGCGAAGGCAGAATTCGGCCAATTCCAGTCCTGCAATGCTGTGGCACGATTCGGTCCCAAATCCGACATCCAGCTTCGGCCAACGAGGAGAAGCGATGTTGGTCCTCTTGCACCCCCGAGGTGCGCCGATGGCAACGGGCGCGCGCGAAGACGCGGCGCTGGTAGACCGATCACATGTCTGACGCGTCGCCCAAGGCGGACTACGAGCCCGCGAAAATATTCAACGACCTGCAGAAGGACCTGGGCGCGCGTATCAGCTCGTTCATCAATCACCTGCTGGTGCTCGATGCTGGCATCCTGAGCATAACGATCAGCGCGTTCCTGGGCATACAGCCGCCCCGATTCGCGGTCGATGCCCTCGTTTCGCTGCGGACAGGCTGGTGGCTTCTGACGATCGCTCTGTTCTGTGCCCTGACCGCCGCGTTCTGTGTTCTGCTCGCGCAGACCCTCGTTCAGGACGCGCTGCGCAACTGGTACCGGGAGAAGTTCAAGGAGCCGGCGACGACGGCGGAATTGAAGGTGTTCGCGGGGCCGCCGCAAGCCAGATGCTGCGCATTCCCTGACGGACGCCGGCGATTGGCGCCTATGAACCACACGACACTGACCATGACGACATACCCGTTTGCGCCACGCCTGAATCCCGACGGAACGGCAAGACCAGAAAACGATGAGGAATTTCGCGAGCGGGTGATTGCCTGTCTCGAGCAACTCGACCCGAGGGATCGCGGCGCGCGCGCGGAGCGCCACATCTGGATGGGGAAACATCACGTTCGCGTCGACGGCCCCTATTGGGAGCGATCAGAAACATCGGGGGTGATGCAAGAAGCCCGCGGCAGCTACGTCCACGGCAATTTCATCGCGACGTTGGTCCTAGCCCTGGCCTACGTCGAGCACGTCATCAACGACGCGCTGCCGCCGCTACCGCCCAATAAGAAGACTCCGACGATGGCCGCAGCTATCAAGCAGGCGCGCGTGGCCGGGCTGTTCCCCGACGACCTGCTGGATGGGGCCGCCGTGCTGAGCGACTTCCGCAATCCGTTTATGCATCGCCGCGATCAGGACGACCCGGACACAATGAGCCAACGCGTTTGGAGTCGTAAATCTCATCCGAGGACGATCCTGGAACAGGACGCGCGCGACGCGCTGCAGGTCATGTACGGATTCTTCCGATACTCGTTCGACCCGCCGCTACAAACATGACCCGAGAATCCCACGCCGTCGTCCGCATCTGCAAGGCGAGCGCGTGCGGTAGGCTCGGGCTTCGATCGCGGTATGCGGCCCAGAACCGGGCATTGAACCGCCGCCCAGGATTTAGCGCCACATTTGCAGCGTGATATGAAAGTGCCTAACAACATCAAGATCGACACTGAGACCCAAACCTATGGTCGTCGCTTCGCGCACGGACAGTGCTCGGGATGCATAGATCAACACCAATTCTCAGAGAAGCTAGCCACGCTCGGTCTTGAAGTGGAAGAGCGCAACTACAGCATCAACGTGTCAGAGTTCGAGTGTCTGACATTCGAGTTCGAATGGGATACGGATGATCGTGTAAGCATTGAGGGAACCGCGGCTACAGATGCGGTTTTGCGAGCAAACGCATCTCGGCTTCACGACGTTCTGATCCGAGGAGGGATACGACACTGGATAGAGATCACCGACGATGTTCAGAATCGGCTTGAGTATCTGCATCATCAGTGGCCCGGCGTGGATTGAGGGCAGCACATCAATTGCTGCTGATTGCGGCGATTTTCAGTGGAGCGCTATGACCGCTTTGAGGAACGGTGACCGGCAGCTCAGGGCCCTTCGTGCCGACGACCCTTCCAGCTGCATTCGGCCAGAACCGGTCGTTCGACGGCGAGGCAGAATTTGCGCCGAAGAGCAACCACCCTCTATCGAATACGGAGAATCCCATTTCGTACCACGCCAAGGAATACGAAGTTTATGTCGTGCTCGGCGCACCTGGCGTGTTGCCATGGGCATGGTCGGTGTGGCGAGAGATTGCGCCGCTACTGTCCCCCTTTGTGGGCTCTCCTCGAGGAAAACCGTTTGTCCGTTCGAGCCAGACGATGGGCCTTGGAAAACAGCACCGGTCGGTGGCGTTCGGTCGAATGGGGTGGGACCAAAAGTCACACGCCAGTTGGACTCACGGTTCACCTACGAGCAGCCCCGACGCAGAGACTTGGAATTTCGTTGGAACCGAAGTCTGGGCGCCTTCTTGGAACGTGTGCGAGAAGAACCTCGAGGCTCCGGATTTCTACATGCACCTCCTTTGCGCGCCGCCCTGCAAGCAGGACCACTCACCTCAATTCAGCTCCATTCTCGTCGTCGCGTTCGCTGCGTCCTCCGCTGGTGCTCGCCGAGTCGAACTGCGTGCTGCGATGACCACCATTGCGAAGCTCCTGGACAGTCCCTTCTCGGTGTGGAAGCATCGCGCTTGGGGCATCCCGGTTGGCCTTTCCGGCGGCTTTCGGGACGCTGTGCAGGATTTCGGAGTCGGTTCCGGCCTCTTCAAGAATGCAGACCCTCACGAACGGCGGCTGGGCCTGGACACCTTCACCGAGACTTGGGCGACCCTCTACCAGAATTGAACAACCGGGACCTGCAACCGCGGACAGAATTCGGCCAGAACCGGCCGTTCACCGAGCCGGCACAATGCGGCCAAAAGCTGTCGCTCGGAGGCGCAGCAGCGTGCGGTCAGAAACGGCCGCTCAGCACCTGCACGCAGATTCGACGAGATGGATCTTTCGATCTTTGTGATTCGCATGGGAACGGAGGGCGTGATGAATTTGAGTTTGAACTTCGTCGACAACGGCACCCAGCACAACGACATCGTGCTGGAGTGGGAAGGAAAAAATTGGGTTTGCGATTCCTATTACCTGGCGCTAGACGATTACCTCCTGCCAGAAGTCGAAGATGTAGCGAAGATTCGAGCAGTGCTCTGGCGACTGTTGGAGCAATGGCTGGAAACTCTTAATGAGTTGCTCGTTGATGAGATTGCCTTCCTGCCGTATGACTTCTCGGACCAATACACCGGTTGGCTGCGCTGCACCCGTCGCCGAGAGGGATTCCTGGTTGAACGCGGATGGTCAAATGTTGAAGGGTGGTCTTTTGCACCATCAAGAATCGGTAGCCTGCTGCGTAGTCTTGACGAATTTCGTGCCGATGGATCGTCTGTCGAGTTGCCTACAGAAGGACTCTTGGAATCGATTCGCAAGTCTATGGCCCATGCTGCAAGCTAAGAGGCCACCAGAAGTGGCTGGCCTCGATCAAACGTACATCAGATGAAATTCAACGATCTTGCCCGCAAGGCCGCGAAAGGACCCGCCGCGCTGTCCTACGGTGGATCGGTTCATCCGGAAGACATGATTCGTTTTTCGCTGGCATATGGTGCTGAGGGTGCTGATGAAATTGAACGACTCTGCAAGCAGCATGGATGGCACGAAGACGGCTTACTAGAAAACGGCAAAAAAGTAGCGCCGCTCGCGCGCTGGGCTGTGGCTTGCATTGCCTACGGGCGGGGCGGCATCGCTTCGCTGCAGCGTTTGCTGAGCGATCGGTCACTCGCGACCTTTGCCGTCGCGGTTCTTACGGAAGTTCGCACCGAGCCTTGTGTTGCGGTGCTGCTGGACTACTGCCTGTCGACTACTCCGCTTTCGGACGAGCCAGACGATCCGTTTTGGCAAGCGCTCAGCGCGTTGAACTCTTTGACCAGCTTCGACGACGGGTTGGTCCCCACACACGAACAACGGGAGAAGTTGAGAAACCTGGTGATCGAGACATTCGTCGGTGCCACCACTCCATTTCAACAGACACTTTGCCTGTGTGCGTTAAGAGGGGCACCTATCGAAGGGTCACTGGAATGGGCGCAGGCCCAGACGGTGACCGACCCTGGTGTTATGCGTGCAAAAGCCGCCGCGATTAGGTCTCTACAGCGCCGTCTTTCTGGCTCGTTCAAAACGCCCGGTGCAGAGCGGAAGCGTCAGATCCGCAGGCAGCGAGCGCTTGATGTTTAGCGCTTCCGGCCAAGAGCTGACTTTCGAAGCGTTTGTCCACCGAGAGAAATAATGGGCCTCTGCACCCCTTTCACGAACTGCGCCGTCTGCAATGAACCGCTTGGATCCGAGCGCAGCGTCCTTGGATTTCCAGACCTCGTCCCGATGTTCTCGGATTTCGGGGACTTCTACGATGGATGCGCCCACCAAGATTGCATTGATAGGTGGACTAGGCGAGACGAGTTCGTCGCGTACTTCAACGGGCTAGTGGAGGCAAGCAGCCTAAATCCGTCGTGGCGCCTGGTAGTGCGGCCCTCGGGGACGGTGTGCTATCAACGCGACCTGCCAGAAGGGACATAGTCTGAGTTCGACCAACTGCGGACATTCGGTATGTCTCTACGCATGTAACCATGCCGTCACTTTGGGAGCAACTTGACCTACTTAATCGTCGACTTTGAAGCAACTTGCTCGGACACAGGGCAGGTAGCTCGCGAAGAAATGGAAATCATCGAAATCGGTGCTGTCGCTCTTTGGGGAAACGGTCCTGACATCCGCGGGGAATTTCAATCCTTTGTGAGGCCGGTGAGGAACCCCATGTTCACCGATTTCTGCAAGCGTCTGACCAAGATTCCGCAGAGGAAAGTTGATTCGGCAGAGCCGTTTCCCATTGTTCTGGAGAAGTTCTCTGCATGGATTGAATCCTTCGATGATTCAACTTTTTGCAGTTGGGGAGACTACGACAAGTATCAGTTGCAGCAGGACTGCTTGTTTCATGATGCTGCCTATCCGTTCGGGCCCAATCACATCAACATCAAGATGCGGTTTGCCGACAACGTGGGCTTGAAGAAGGCCTGCGGGTTGGAACAGGCTCTGCGACGAGTTGGCCTTTCTTTTCAAGGAACGCCCCACCGCGGCATTGACGATGCTCGCAACATGGCGAGCTTGGCTCCATACGTCTTCGTCCAGTGACCAACGCACCGCTGGAGTCTCGATTTCGGCCCCTTCGCGTAGACGCGGCGGCAGGCTACAGTCGGCCAGAACCGGTCGGTCGTTTCGTCAGGCAAACTTCGGCCAGAACTGGTCGAGATGGTTCAAATTTCTTCGCAACACTGATCTTCGTCGCGAAGCAGAGGATTGAATATGAAGTTCGACGGCAGCCCTGCTGAATTCATTCAGTTTTCCTATCCAGACGAACCAAATTGGTCAGAGGTCCCTGATGACGTGCTGGTCGAACTGGTCAAGACCTATTTTCAAGAGCCTTCCTGCGCGGGTCTGGCACTTGGACAACTGCGGGCACGCAGAAACACAAAAACTATCAACCTAGCGGAATGGCTTCTCCGCCAAGATGACGCGGACCAATGGCTGAAAGCCTCTGCCGCGGATGTCCTTGACTGCGACCGACGATCATGAACCCTCCACTGAGAACTGGGCTACCACAGACTACAGTCGGCCAGAAGCGGTCGGTCGCGTCACCAACCCACAAGTAATGAAATGGACGCTTTGCTGCACCTATTTGTCCGCGACGCCGAAGACGATGCGTTCGACCTGGAGCGAGAGATCGAGGCTGTTGCCTCACAGGCAGGCTGGGACGCGACGCTTGCGGAGTTGATGTTATTTTTGGCGAGGCCGGACAGAAAGGAGTTCTGGTACTCGGCTGCGGCGGTGTTGTACTGGGCCGTTAGCGATAGACGACCGCTTCCCATGTCTCCCGCTGACTGCATCGCGCGGCTGTATCGCTGCCTGGAGTTGCTTCCGAACCTTGGCGCCGACCTTCTTGGCGAAGGGGACAACCTCGTCTGGAGCATTGCGATCAAGCTCAAGGGATTGAGCTACGAAACATCCTGGCAGCCGCTTGATGACCCTGAAATCAAAGAGCGGCTTGCCGCACTTCGCCCCTCTTGAGCAACGGCTACAGTCGGCCACAAACGGACATTCAAACTTGATCATGAGCTTACTTGCACCAGTACCACTCTCTTGGTGTCTTGTTGCCGGCCTTAGCCTTCCTGTAGTGGCTATTGCTCAAGATCAAATGAGCCAACCGGGATACGAAAAATTCGATGCTGAACGAAGCATCGTGAAGCGGCACTTCTCCGGGGACTTGGAGTTGCGAGGTAAGTCCTTGACAGAGGCGCTCACATTGCTGATGCAGCAGCATTTTCTTTGCGGCATCGGCAGCGACGAAATTCCAGGGTTTGACCCTGAGCGATGGGGGTCACCCAGAAAGATTGCCTGCGTGCAGCGTCCATCATTTGATGAAGCGAATTGCAGGGGGTTAAGGCTATCTGTAAGAGGAAGTTGGCCCGTATCTAATTTGTCCCCAGAGCAAATCTACGACCAATTGGAGACATCGATAGTCAAGGGTTACAACGTGACATGTCCTTGGCCCCAAATGGTTTCGCTGCAATCTCTGATGATCGAGCGACCTAAGGCCGAGGTGAAGTTCGCAGCGTCAATAGAGCGATTAATGCTTGCAGGAAGATCGGCGCGCGAGGCCTACGGCCATTTCATGAAAGACCGCTTCAACTGTGGTTTACAAGTGGAGGAAGGAGCGGCAACGGCCGGCCAATCACCGCAACTGGTATGCGCCAGAACGCCCTCAAGGATCGCTGGGTGCTGGGAGGGGCGGGTGACGATGACTGTGCAGTGGCCTGACCCAGCCAAAATTTCTTCTAACGTGTTCCATCAAATGGATACGGCACGTGTCTCTACGATCAAGACGGAGTGTGCCATTCCCAACGATCTGGAAGATTCGAACAAGAGCCTCAAGGGCTAGTCACTGCTGCCCTGATCTGTCTGAATCAGCTCAAGGGAAGACCGCTATCGAGGAGGCGCTGTGACTGCAACGGGCCCGTTGCTGTCCTTCGACGGCTTGGGAAGCGGACCTTAGAACTCACCATCTTGGGCTCTTGAGCGGCGGCGGAATGCGGTTCAAGGTTCCGGCCTAAAAGCTTCGATTCACTTGCCGCCGCGTAATCGCGACCTTGCCACATTGTGGAGCCTACGCGCCGTAGGCCGCCATGAAGACCCGTACGGCCTCGCGAAGAAGAGCCCTGTTTTCCCGGGTATCCGGCATATCGAGCTTCAGCATTCCGCGGATGTGCCCGGAGCCCAGGAACATCGACAGGAACAGGTCCGCTGCCTGCAGCGGGTTCCGCACCTTCAGCGTGCCCGCCAAGTGGGCACGGCGCAGGTATGCAGCCAGCTCGCCGTTCGCACGCTCAGGGCCGTCCTTGTAGAACGCTCGGCAGGCTTCCGGCTGCGTCCCCGCGACGCCGTAGGCAGAGCGCAACGCGCCCAGTGCGTCCCCGCGCGCCAGTGCGAGAAACCGGGCGCCGATCGCCAGCAGCACCTTCTCCGGCTGACCCGGGTCCAGCGTCCCGGCGCCCGGGAAGTCAGCCACCACCGCTGCCGTCCTGTCGCGCACGACCGCCTGGAACAGCCCCTCCTTGGAGCCGAAGTTGCTGTACACGGTCATCTTGGAAACACCTGCGTCCGCGGCGATGGCATCCACGCTCGCACGCTCCAGGCCATGCTCGTTGAAGTGCCTTTGCGCCGCTTCCAGGATGCGCCGGCTGCGCTCGGGATCGCGTGGTCGTCCGCGTTGGGGCTTGGGAGCAGGAACTGGGGGGAGAGTCATGAGCGGATTTAGTGGACTTGACAGTTTACTATATCGGACATAAATTACTGTACTTGATAGTCCAATAATCAATCGACCCACACGGAGCCCATCACCATGAATGACGTCATCATCATCGGCGGCAGCTTTGCCGGCCTCGCCGCCGCCCTGCAACTCGGCCGTGCCCGCCGCAAGGTCACCGTTCTCGATACCGGCCGGCCGCGCAACCGCTTTGCCGGCCACTCGCATGGCCTGCTCGGCCACGATCACAAGCCACCTCTGGACATCCTGGCCGAGGCGCGGCAGCAGCTGGCGCGCTATCCAACGATCAGGCTGGTCAATGCCCGGGCCGAGAGCGTGTCTGGCGCCATCGACGATTTCTGCGTCGTCACTGACGATCAAGAAAGCCTCGGGGCGCGCCGCGTGATCCTGAGCTACGGCGTTGCCGACCAGATGCCTGAGGTTCCAGGCTTTGCCGAAAGCTGGGGCACGTCCATCGTGCCCTGCCCCTATTGCGACGGCTTTGAAGTCGCCGGCCGGCATTGGGGCCTCGTCTGGTCCGGCCCGCAATCGCACAGTCAGGCCAAGCTGTTCCGCGATTGGACCGACAAGTTGACTGTCTTCGCCGATGGTCACGACATCCCGCCCGATATCCAGGCCGATCTGGCGCGCCGCAACATACCTGTCATCGATGGCCGGATCGTCGAGATCGCCCATCACAAGGGCCATATCTCCACAGTCAATCTCGATACCGGCCGCAACGTCGCGGTCGACGTCCTGTTCGCCCATCCGCGCAACAAGCCGTCCGCAAGCCTGCATGAATCACTGGGCCTCGCCACGGTGGATACGCCCACCGGCATCGTTCTCAAGGTCGACGAGCGCCGCCAAACCAGCATGCCCGGCATCTACGCCGCCGGCGACCTGACCACGCCCTTCTTGCCCTCGGTCACCCAAGCATCGTCGCAGGGCGCGATGGCGGGAATCTTCGCCCAGCAATCGATGGTGGCTTGAGGGCATAGATCCGCACGCGGCGCCTGAGGAAACGCACTTTTAGAGAAGCCTGATGCACATGGACTTCGAACACGTCACCTTCGACCTGCCACACGGCACTTTTCACGCGCTGCAGGGTGGTGATCCCGATGCTCAGCCGACGCTTGTCTTGCACGGTTTCCCGGACCATCCGCCGACGGCGAAGCCCTTCCTTGCCGAGCTCGGTCGCCGTGGGCGTCACGTCGTCGCCCCCTGGCTTCGCGGTTACGCCCCGTCCCCGACCTCGGGACCGTTCGACATGGCTTCCCTCACCGGCGACGTGCTCGCGCTGATCGACCGCTGGTCTCCCGGGCGAGCCGTAGAGTTGATTGGTCACGACTGGGGCGGCGCGATCACATACGATGTCTGCGTCACCGCGCCGGAGCGGATCAAACGCGCAGTCACGCTGGCCTTCCCGCACCCACTGACATTTCTGAGCCAGCCGCGCCTCACTCAGCTACGCCGCAGCTGGTATATGGGGCTCTTCCAACTGCCGGGAAGCGGCTGGATCGCCAGCGCCCGAAATCTCGCCCTCATCGACCACTTATGGCGTCAGTGGTCGCCGGGCCTCTCGCTCGATCCAGCTGTCCAGGCGGAGCTACACGAGACCCTGCAGGCAAGCATGCCCGCGCCCTTGCGCTACTACAGGGGGCTGCTGCGGCCCGGCATGCTTGGGACGATGCGCCGCCTATCTCAGCCGATCACAACGCCCCTGCTGCAGCTCCACGGTTCCGACGACGGCTGCATCTTTCCGCAACAGGTCGACGACAGACATCGGTTCGCCAGCCCACACTCGCTGGAAGTCGTCCCTGACGTCGGCCACTTCCTGCACATCGAGGCCCCCGAGGCGATCGCGGAACGGATCGAGGCATGGGCCGAGTAGCGGATCACTCGTCCCAAGACAAGGAAACTGCATGACAGAGCAAAACGCTAATCAGATCGCTGACTGGAACGGCCAAAGCGGGGAGCGCTGGGTCGCCAACCAGGCTCGACTCGACGCCATGTTGGCGGTGTTTGGAAAGGCCGCGATCGAAGCAGCCGCGCCCGTGATGGGCGAGCGCGTGCTGGACGTCGGCTGCGGCGCGGGCGCGTCGAGTCTTGCTCTGGCCGCGCTCGTTGGCGCGGAGGGCCGAGTGTTGGGCGTGGACATATCCGCGCCGCTGATTGGACGAGCGCGCGCGCTTGCGCCACAAGATTCGACGGCCCTATTCCTAGTAGCCGACGCCAGCAGCGCCAAGCTGCCCGAGGGCGAGTTCGACATCCTGTTCTCGCGTTTCGGGGTTATGTTCTTCGACGATCCGGCAGGAGCGTTCGCCCACATGCGCCGGGCGCTCAAGCCGGGCGGGCGGGTCTCTTTTGTTTGCTGGCGGAGCGTGGCCGAGAACGATTGGATGCGCCTACCAATGGGCGCGATCAAGGGCATCGTCCCGTCGACCGCACAGCCCGACTCTGAAGCACCCGGCTCATTTTCTTTCGGCGATAAGGGGCGGGTGGCGCGCATCTTGACGGCGGCCGGCTTCACCGATATTTCCATCGCGCCCTTGGATGCCTCCATCCCGTTCGGCGAAGGCGGGACGCGGGACGCGGCGATTGAGGACGCGGTGGAGATGGCGTTCGAAGTTGGCCCCCTGTCGCGCGTGCTCGCTGATCAGTCCAACGACATCCGTGCCCGCGCTTCGGCCGCAGTTCGTGCCGCCTTTTCGGGCCAGCCCGGTGAGCGGTCGGTGATGATCGGCGGCGCGGCGTGGATCGTCATGGCGCGCAATCCGGCAAGCTGACAGGGATCAATAGGGAGACGCCCCGCTCGATGGAGTGGGGCGTCTTTGGCCGGTCCGATTGATGTCCCTTCTGGTTTGGTTGTTGACCGCCAAACTGGACAGTGCGCACGCGCTCACAAAGACACCGTTGTGAGGCAGCGACGAGTGACCGCTGCTGGCCGAACCTCGTCGCTGAAGGACCTGTCACCACAGACACTTGCCTACCTCGTCGTAGACCACGGCGCTTGGGATTTCTTTGAGCCAGTCCGCAATCCAGATGATGTGGTTCGTGAAGAGCTGGCTCTCGTCCTGTGCAAAAACAACGCGTATGCGATTGACGGGCGGGCCGCCAGGGAATTCGGCACCTGCCTCTTGCGCGAGCGCCGCATCTGCGGCGACTTCCGGACCGCTCTCGCATGTCACGGAAAAACTCCATGTTGGCCAGCGATAGAGCAGCCGGGGCACGTTCCGAAACGGCAAGCTGCTAGACGACACATCCGGCCGAGCGCTGTGTTCCCCCTGAAAGAGTCCGGTTAGCTTTGGCTCCAGGGCCTCCAACGGCTGGACGTCGTCGGCTGATGTGATGAATGCGTGAAGAGTAAGCATCGGTCAGGTGCAGGGGATAAATGGTTGAGGATTTCGGGGTGCGTCGCATTCACCGCCCCGGCTCCCCGCGAATTCTGACGCGCGGCCGACCGTCCGGTCA
>NZ_FNOL01000009.1:0-217103 GCF_900106655.1 Variovorax sp. YR634 | reverse complement strand
CCTTGGGGCTTCATGCAGTTCCAGAAGAAGGTGTGGTTCCAGATTTGCGCGGCGTTGTTGTAGATGCCGCCGCTGGACTTCTTGATGATCTCTTCGAGCGTCAGCGACTCGAACTCGGTGCCCTTTTGCAGGTTGTTGAGGTTCACCACGTAGGCGTTGTGGTGCTTGCCGTAGTGGTATTCGAGGGTTTCCTTCGAATACTCGGGTGCCAGTGCGTCGAGGGCGTACGGCAGGGGTGGGAGCACATGTTCCATGGTTTTTTCTCGTGGGTTGGTTGTGGGAATCAGGGATTCTAGGAAGTAATTATTGAGGCAGCGTCGGACGCGTTCCCGTCGCGTCGCCCGGCGTGACGGTCAGGTCGACTTCGCCATCGGCGAGCCGCGCCTTGATGGCGTCGCCCGCCGCCAGTTGCGTTGCGCTGACGATCGCATGACCGTCTGTATCGGTCAGCCACGCATAGCCGCGCTGCAAGACCAGTGCCGGATCGAGCAGCCGCATGCGCAAGGCCACGCGTTCCAGGCGCTCGCGACGCTGCACCAGCGCACGCCCCAGCTTCAAGGGAAAGTCGGCGGCGATTGACCGGGGCGCCTGCGACAGGCGCTCCCGTCTCGACAGCACCGCATATCGAAGGCGCTGCACATGGTGCGCCAGGCGCAGTTGCTGGCGCGTCACCAGGTTCGAGGGTCGGCCGAGACGCCCCGCCGCCTGGTCGACGCGCTGCCCGAGGGCGTCGAGGCGCCCGCCCAGCGCATCGCCGAGACGCTCGTCGAGCAGATCGAGCGCACCGAGCCACATGTCGCGCGGCGCACTCACCAATTCCGCCGCGGCGGTTGGCGTGGGCGCGCGCAAATCAGCGCAGAAATCGGCGATGGTGAAGTCGGTTTCGTGCCCCACGCCACTGACCAACGGCACCGGACTTTGCACGATGGTGCGCGCCAGGGCCTCGTCGTTGAAGGCCCAGAGGTCTTCGATGGAGCCACCGCCACGCACCAGCAAGATCACGTCGACCGCAGGGGCGAGGTCATAGAGCGATTGCAGCGCCCGCACCAGTTCGGCCGGCGCATTGGCTCCTTGTACTGCCGCTGGTGCAAGCACGACCGGAATGTGTGGAACGCGCCTTCGCAGCGCCGTCACCACGTCGTGCAAGGCGGCCGCGCCCAGCGACGTGACGACACCGACCGCGCGCGGCATGGCCGGTAGCGCTCGCTTGCGCGCCGGATCGAAGAGTCCTTCGGCTTCCAGGCGTGCCTTGCGTTGCATGAACTGCTCGAACAAGGCGCCCTGCCCGGCTCGCCGCAGACTCTCTACAACCAATTGAAGATCGCCGCGTGGCTCGTACACCGCAAGACGCCCGCGCACCTCGACCTGATCGCCATCGCGGGGCGAAAAGTCGAGCAAACCGGCTGCCCGCCGGAACATCGCGCAGCGCAGCTGGCCCGACTCGTCCTTGAGCGCGAAGTAACAATGTCCACTTGACGCGCGCGAAAAACCGGAGATCTCGCCGCGCACGGTCACCGGATTGAAGCGCGCATCGAGCGCGTCGGCCACCGCGTGGCACAACGCGCCGACTGCCCAGACGCGTGGCCCGGGCGCGGAATTCGATTCACGCAAGTTCACAAAATGCACGCTCGGCCAAATGCCACTCTTCCACAACGGGCCGCACGCCCCCTGTCTTCAGACCCCGGTGCGGGGCAGGCGCACGGTTTCTCGTGCAAGCCATTGATTTCATTGAAAAAAGTGCTGCTCAAAATTCAGTCGATCTAGCGGAAAGGCCGCCCCATGCGGGTCCGGATGAGTTGCGCAGCAGGTTAATCACAAAGTTATCCACAGAATCTGTGCGTCCTTGCCGACACAAAAACAAGGCGCGTGCTGATGGTGGGCTCAGTGGATAATCGCCGCGCATTTGCAGTCTACGGGCCGGAGGATTTTCTTGTTTTCCATCATAGTTGCCGCGGGTTGGCCAATCTGGCCCTTGCTCGCTTGTTCAGTCATTGCGCTCGCGCTGGTTATAGAACGTTTCACGAGTCTCAAAACCGTGAGGGTACTGCCGCCGAAGCTGCTCGACGAAACCATCACCGTGTCGCACGGCGCCATTCCCGGCCCGGACATCGTGACCAAACTTGAACGCAACTCGATGCTCGGCCAGGTGCTGGCTGCGGGCCTGCGCGCTCTGAACGCCAATCCGCGCTGCACTGAAGACGACCTGCGCGCCGCCATGGAAGCCTCCGGCCGCACCGTGGCGCACAAGCTCGAGCGCTACCTGCCTGCCCTGGCCACCATCGCCTCGGCCGCCCCGCTGCTGGGGCTGCTGGGCACGGTGATCGGCATGATCGAGATCTTCGGCTCGCAGTCGCCGGGCAGCGGCGCAGTGGGCTCGGGCAATCCGGCGCAACTGGCGCACGGCATCTCGATCGCGCTCTACAACACCGCCTTCGGCCTGATCGTCGCCATTCCGACGCTGATCTTCTGGCGCTACTTCCGCAGTCGGGTCGACGAGTACCTGCTGAATCTCGAACTCTCAGGCGAGCGCTTCGCCCGCCATTTGAACGCCCTGCGCAAATGATGACCCCCACGCTTGCCACTGCGTGTGCTGCGCTGCCCCCCGAGGGGGCCGCCGCCTCCTTGGGGCGGCCCGGCGGAGGCTTGTCATGACCCGCGCCCGCATGCAGTTCCGCCACGGCGCGCGCGACGAGCCGGAGATCAACCTGATCCCGTTCATCGACGTGCTGCTGGTGATCCTGATCTTCCTGATGCTGTCGACCACCTACAGCAAATTCACCGAGATGCAGCTGCGGCTGCCCACGGCGGACGTCGACGCGCAGCGCGACTACCCGAAGGAAGTGATCGTGGCGGTATCGGCCGACGGCCGCTACTCGATCAACAAGACTCCGGTGGCCGACCGCAGCGTTGAGACCGTGACGGCCGCCCTCGCCGCCGCGGCCACCGGCGGCAAGGACAGCGTGGTGATCATCAGCGCCGACGCGACCAGCCCGCACCAGGCGGTGGTGACGGTGATGGAGGCCGCGCGCCGCGCCGGCCTGATGCAGATCACCTTCGCCGCACAGTCGACGGCGCAAGCCGGGCACTGAGTGCCTTCCGACAGCAGCAGCGGCAACACGGGTTCGCCGTCGGCTTCGCGGCTGCAGAACGCCTGGTTGCGTCGCGGCCCTCTGGCTTGCCTGCTGTGGCCGCTGTCGCTCATCTACGCTGCGCTTTTCGCTGTGCGTGGCTGGCTCTATCGCGTGGGGTGGCTGCGGACTGAGCGTGTGCGCGTCCCGGTGATCGTGGTCGGCAATGTGATTGCGGGCGGGGCCGGCAAGACTCCGGTCGTGATGGCCGTTGTGCGACATCTGCGAGAGCGAGGATTTCGGCTCGGCGTGGTGTCGCGCGGCTACGGCCGCCGCACCGATGACTGCCGCGAAGTGCTCGGCGACAGCGATCCGCAGGATGTCGGCGACGAGCCTGCGCTGATTCACCATGCAACAAGGGCGCCGGTGTTCGTGGCACGCCAGCGCATCGATGCTGCGCGGGCGCTGCTCGAGCGGCATCCGGCCACGCAGGTCATCGTCAGCGACGATGGACTGCAGCACCTGGCGCTCGCGCGCGACATCGAGATCTGCGTGTTCGACGACCGGGGTATCGGCAACGGCTGGCGACTGCCCGCGGGGCCGTTGCGCGAAGCCTGGCCACGCCGATGCGATCTGGTGCTGCACAGCGGGGCACAGCCGGCCTTTGCCGGGGGCTATACGGCCACCCGGGCTCTCGCGCACGATGCGTTGGGCAGTGACGGGAAGCGTGTGCCATTGGCTGCCCTTGCGGGCCAGCCCGTGACCGCGCTGGCGGCGATCGCACGGCCCGAGGCCTTCTTCGACATGCTGCGCGCGCGCGGCCTGACGCTCGCCGACACCATTGCATTGCCCGATCACTTCGATTTCGAGGATTGGCAGCGCCCTGCTGGCACTGCGCATACCCTCATCTGCACCGAAAAAGACGCCATCAAACTGTGGCGCAAGGCGCCCGATGCGCTGGCCGTGCCGCTGGAGTTCGCGCCCTCCGCGGATTTCTTCGCCGCGCTCGACGCAAAGCTATCATCGCTCGATGGATATCAAGCTGCTTGAACTGCTCGTCTGCCCCGTCACCAAGGGGCCGCTGACCTGGAACCCCGAGAAGCAGGAGCTCTGCTCGCGCAGCGCGCGCCTCGCCTATCCGGTGCGCGACGGCATTCCGGTGCTGCTCGAGAACGAAGCACGCACGCTCTCCGACGAAGAGCTCGGGCTGTGAGCTTCACCGTTCTGGTGCCGGCGCGCCTGGCGTCGACACGGCTTCCCAACAAACCCCTGGCCGACATCGCCGGCGTGCCCATGGTGGTGCGCGTGGCGCAGCGCGCCAGCGAATCCGGCGCGGCGCGCGTGGTGGTCGCCGGCGACGATCCATCCATCATTGCGGCATGCCAGGCGCACGGTGTCGAGGCCATCCTCACTCGTCAGGACCATCCCAGTGGCACCGACCGGCTGGCCGAAGCCTGCGAACTGCTGGGCCTTGACGGCGACGACATCGTCGTCAACGTTCAAGGCGACGAGCCGCTGATCGACCCCGCGCTGATCGACGCCGTGGCATCCACGCTGGCCACCCATGCGGAAGCCGCGATGAGCACGGCCGCCCACGAGCTCGACTCTGTCGGCGACTTCATGAATCCCAACGTGGTGAAGGCCGTGCTCGATGCACAGGGCAACGCCATGTACTTCAGCCGCGCACCAATCCCGTGGTGGCGCGACGGCTCCGCCAACGGCTCGGCGCCTGCGGTACTGCCCACCCCTGCCCCGCTGCGCCACATCGGCATCTACGGTTATCGCGCGGGCTTCGTGCGGCAGTTTCCGTCGCTGCCACCGGCTCCCGTCGAGGCGACCGAGGCACTCGAACAGCTGCGCGCGCTGTGGCACGGCCATCGCATCGCGGTACACGTGAGCCATGTCGCGCCCGGGCCGGGCATCGACACGCCCGAAGACCTGGCGCGCGTACGCGCCGTCTTCGCCGCCGCGCCCCCCGCCTGAGGCGCCCTCATGCCTGCGCGGGCGGCTGGAATTCTTCGAGGGCACGCGTGCTATCCTCGACGCAACTCCGCCTTGCCCAGCCCTCGGGCCGACGCTCGGCGCGACACAAAATCTAAGAACCGTCCGAGGACACCATGAGACTAATTTTGCTGGGCGCGCCCGGGGCGGGCAAAGGCACGCAAGCGGCCTTCATTTGCCAGAAATACAGCATTCCCCAGATTTCGACCGGCGACATGCTGCGCGCCGCCGTCAAGGCCGGGACGCCGCTCGGGCTACAGGCCAAGGCCGTCATGGACGCAGGCGCCCTCGTCAGCGATGACCTGATCATCAATCTCGTCAAGGAACGCATTGCGCAGCCCGATTGCGCAGCCGGCTTCCTGTTCGACGGTTTCCCGCGCACCATCCCCCAGGCCGACGCCATGAAGGCAGCCGGCGTCAAGCTCGACTACGTGCTCGAAATCGACGTGCCCTTCGGCGACATCATCGAACGCATGAGCGGCCGTCGCTCGCACCCGGCATCAGGCCGCACCTACCACGTCAAATTCAATCCGCCCAAGGTGGAAGGCAAGGACGACGTGACCGGTGAAGACCTGATCCAGCGCGAAGACGACAAGGAAGAAACCGTGCGCAAGCGGCTCGACGTGTACAGCCAGCAGACACGCCCGCTGGTCGACTACTACTCCGCCTGGGCCAAGACCGACCCGGCCGCCGCGCCGAAGTACCGTGCCATCAAGGGCGTGGGCACGGTTGACGAGATCACGCAGCGTGCGCTGGCTGCACTGAGCAGCTGATCCTGATCTGATTTCCGAAACCGCCCCTTCAACGGGGCGGTTTTGTTTTCACCCCAGCAGTTCCAGCATCAGCGCGATGCGCGCCTTCACGGGCGTCAGCGCACCCGCATCGCGGAGCTGATCGCCGGTCTTCGGCAGTATCCGTCCGTTCGCGCAACGCGTGGCTCGAACCACCGCAACGCCCGCGTCCTGCGCCTTGAGCGCTGAGGCCTCCAACGCATGGTGCAAGGTGCCGTTTCCGGTGGCAGCAAGCACCAGTCCACGCACGGGATCGGCTCCTCCGGACTGCAGCAACGCGTCGATCACCGCGCCGCTGGCGCCGGCATGATTCATGACGATCTCGACGCGAGGCCATTGCACGGTGGTCGCCTCGAAGAGCTTCGACGCCTGCGACGCCGATCCCTCAGGCCACTCCCGGACACGGCGTACCCCTCCTTCCTCGACGTAGCCGACCGGTCCCGCATCACCTGAAGCAAAAGCATCGAGTCGGTAGGTGTGCACTTTCTGGATATCGATGCCGCTGTGGATTGCGCCGGCGCACACCACGGTCACGCCCCGTGCGCCTTCCGTCGCGGCAACGCTGATGGCGTCGCGCACGTTCTGCGGTCCGTCGGGCGCCAGTGCGGTGGCCGGGCGCATCGCGCAGGTGAGCACCACGGGCTTGGACGGAGCCAGCACCGAGTGCAGGAAGAACGCCGTCTCTTCGAGCGTGTCGGTGCCATGCGTGATCACCACGCCCGCCACGTCGGCCTGCGCCAACCAGTGTGCACAGCGTCGGGCCAACTGCTGCCAGATGTCGAACGACATGTCCTTGCTGTCGACCTGCGCCACCTGCTCTGCTTCCAGCGATACACCCTCGGGCGCCTCGATCCCGCCCAGCAGATCGGCCACGCCCACCTGCCCGGCGGTGTAGCCGATGTTGTCGCCGCTGCTGGCTGCCCTGCCGGCAATGGTGCCGCCCGTTCCCAAAACCACCACACGACGGCGCACTTCAGGCGAAGAGGAATTGACCATGGCTTGTCAACTTTTAAAAACTGGTTAAAAATACAGGTACTGGATATCTAGCCAGTGCCGCAAGGAACCACATATGCAGTTCGCCGTGAAGCTTACAGCCCGCCAGCAGCAGATCCTGGATCTCATCCAGAGCGCCATCGCACGCACTGGTGCGCCACCCACGCGCGCCGAAATCGCCAATGAGCTCGGGTTCAAGTCAGCCAACGCCGCCGAAGAGCACCTGCAGGCACTAGCCCGCAAGGGCGTCATCGAGCTGGTCAGCGGCACCTCCCGCGGCATCCGCCTCAAGGGCGACGCCCTGCGCTCTCTCAATGAAACGCGCCACCGCGAGGGCGGCCAGTTCTCGCTCTCGCTGCCCGGCATGGCCCAGCTGGCGTTGCCGCTCATCGGTCGCGTCGCAGCCGGCTCCCCCATCCTCGCGCAAGAGCACGTCGACCAGACCTACTACGTCGAGAACACGTTGTTCCAGCGCCAGCCCGACTACCTGCTCAAGGTGCGCGGCATGTCGATGCGCGACGCCGGCATCATGGATGGCGACCTTCTCGCGGTGCAAGCCACCAAGGAAGCGCGCAACGGCCAGATCGTGGTCGCGCGCCTGGGTGACGAAGTGACCGTCAAGCGCCTGAAGCGCAACAAGCAGGTCATCGAGCTGCACGCCGAGAACCCCGACTACCCGACCATCATCGTCCAGCCCGGCGAGCCGTTCGAAATCGAAGGCCTCGCAGTGGGGCTCATCCGCAACACCATGCTGATGTAGGCCTCACGGCCTGCTTTCCGCAGCACCCCATCCGGCAGCAACAGGTGGCGGGCGTATGGCGAAGAGTCGCCATCACCCTGTCGCGGCCGATTCAAGAAATCCTGCCTGTGTTCAACCTCATACTTTTTTGGAGTTCACATGGGAATCGCCCTCCTCGCCATCGCTGATTTCTGGATGCCGCTGCAATCGCTGGCCAGCCGTCTGATGCCGGCACGCCGCCCTCACCGCAGGGATCACCTCGACGCAGCTGAAACCTCGGCCGGATTGCGGTATGTGGCAGTACGCCCCGCCTGCACTGCCCGCTCCAGCGGCACTGCAACGCCCACAGCACCGGCGCGCCCGTTGCGCGTGGTCCGCGTGGTCGACGGCAAGGGCCAGCAGCACAGCAACCGCGTCGTGATCTCTGGCCGCATGGCCGACGTCTGCGCCGAACTCGACCGGCTGGCAGCACTCGAAACCGCCGAAACCATGGCCACGGCACCGCGCTCGACACGCCTGCATTGAGCCCGAACACCCCTGCGAGCGGCTGTGGGGGCGGGTATCCAAACGTTCACGGGCACGACATTCCAATGCTGCGAGGCACAATGGCACGCCATGAACATTGTGATCCTCGACGATTACCAGGACGCCGTGCGCAAATTGCGCTGCGCCGCCAAGCTGGACGCGTACGCGGCCAAGGTCTACACCAACACGGTGAAAGGCATCGGGCAACTATCGGTCCGCCTTAAAGATGCCGACGTGATCGTGCTGATCCGCGAGCGCACCCATATCTCGCGCCAGCTGATCGAGAAGCTACCCAAGCTCAAGCTCATCTCGCAGACCGGGCGCGTCGCCGGGCATATCGACGTCGCAGCCTGCACCGAGCGCGGCGTGGCGGTGGCGGAAGGCTCGGGCTCTCCGCAGGCGCCTGCGGAGCTCACTTGGGCGCTCATCATGGCTGCCATGCGCCGGCTGCCCCAGTACATCAGCAACCTCAAGCACGGTGCATGGCAACAGTCAGGCCTCAAGTCGGCCTCGATGCCGCCCAACTTCGGGCTCGGCTCGGTGCTCAAGGGCAAGACGCTGTGCATCTGGGGCTATGGCCGCATCGGCCAGCTGGTCGCGCGCTATGGGCAGGCCTTCGGAATGCAGGTCGTGATCTGGGGCCGTGAAGCCAGCTGCGCCAAGGCCCGTTCCGACGGCTTCCAGGTTGCGCAGAACCGCCACGAGTTCTTCGCCGCTGCAGACGTACTGTCGGTGCATCTGCGGCTCAACGAAGAAACCAACGGCCTCATCACGCTGGAAGACCTCTCGCGCATGAAGCCGACAGCGTTGTTCGTCAACACCTCGCGCGCCGAACTGGTCGAAGCCGACGCCCTGCTCGCCGCACTCAACCGCGGCCGCCCCGGGCTGGCCGCCATCGACGTGTTCGAAAGCGAACCGCCGTTGCAAGGCCACGCGCTGCTGCGCCTCGAGAACTGCATCTGCACGCCGCACATCGGCTACGTCGAGCAGGAAAGCTACGAGAGCTATTTCGGGCAGGCCTTCGACAACGTCGTGAGCTACATCAACGGCAACCCCACGAACATCGTGAATCCCGGCGCGCTGCAGGTCCGCCGGTGAGCCGGCCGGCGCCACAGGGTGCGCTCTGGGCGCTGCTCGTTGGCAATTTCGTGATCGGCACGGGCGTGATGGTGGTGCCCGGCACGCTCAATGAAATCAGCGCATCGCTCTCGGTCACGGTCGCCACCGCAGGGCAACTGATCACGGCTGCCGCGGCGGTAATGTGCATCGGCGCTCCGTTGCTGGCCGCCGCGGTCGCGGGCTGGGACCGTCGGCAGCTGCTGGCCATCACCCTGCTCTGGTACGCCGCCGGCCACGTTCTCTGTGCGCTGATGCCGAGCTTCGGCGCCCTGCTTCCAGTGCGCATGCTCACGGTGATCGCGCCGGCCATTTTCACACCCCAGGCTGCGGCCTGCGCCGGCATGCTGGTGCCGCCCGAGCATCGCGGACGCGCCGTCACCTTCGTCTTCCTCGGCTGGTCGATGGCATCGGTGCTGGGCCTGCCCATCGGCGCGCTGATCGGTGGGCATCTGGGCTGGCGCATGGCATTCATGGCAATCGCGGCGCTCAGTGTCGCGAGCGCGACATCGATCTGGCTCACCTTGCCGAGCGGCATCCGCCCTGCCGCACTGACCGCCGAAGCATGGTTGCGTGTGCTGCGCAGCCCGGTGCTGATGGGCATCGTGTCCGTCACGGCGCTGCAGGGCGCCGGCCAGTTCGTGCTGTTCAGCTATTTCGGGCCGATCCTCAAGCAGAGCTTCGGCGCCGACGCCACCACGCTGAGCGTGATGTGGGCGCTGTTCGGCGTTTGCGGGCTGATCGGCAACATGGTGGTCAGCCGGTACATCGACCGCGTGGGCGCCGGCCGCATGGTGCTGATCACGACCGTGCTGATCGCTTCGAGCCTGCTCGTCTGGCCGCTGGCGTCCACGCTCGCCTGGCTGGCCGTTGTGCTCGTTCCCTGGGGCCTGGGTTGCTTCGCCACCAATTCGGCCCAGCAGGCCCGTCTGGTGGGCCTGGCGCCCGCGCTCGCGCCTGGCTCGGTGGCGCTCAACAGTTCCGGCATCTATACCGGCCAGGCCGTGGGCGCTGCGCTCGGCGGCTGGCTGCTCGCCAATGACGCCGGCGCCTGGATGAGCTGGGCCGGCCTGGGCCTGGTGCTGATCGCCATTTCGCTGAGCGTGGCCATCGACCGCAGCCGCCGCGCGGCCTGAAAACGCCTCCGCGTAAAACCCGTCACGCCCCGTCCGCGCGGGACTGCAAAATCGAAGCCTTCGACAGCAGCATCTGTTCGGCACCTGCGTCGACACCTGCATTGGCGCCTGCACGGCAGGCCCGGAACCACCCAACCAGTGAAAATCTCCAGCAAATGACAGTGAACTACTCCCGAATCGGCGTCATCGGCGCCGGCGCCATGGGTCGCGGCATCGCGCAGATCGCCGCACAGGCGGGCAGCGAAGTGCTGCTGCTCGACAGCTTCGCGGGTGCCGCAGAACGCGGCCGCGAAGCCCTCGTCGCCCAATGGAACAAGCTGCACGAGAAAAACAAGATCGACGCCGCCACGCGCGATGCCCAGATTGCGCGCGTCAAGGCCGTCGATTCCATCCAGGCGCTGGCAGGCTGCGACCTTGTGATCGAAGCCGTGGTCGAAGACCTGGAAGTCAAGCGCAAGCTGTTCCGCGAACTCGAAGGCGTGGTGGCCGAGACCGCGACGCTGGTCACCAACACTTCTTCGCTCTCGGTGACGGCCATCGCGGCCGGCCTCAAGCGGCCCGAGCGCATCGCGGGCTTCCACTTCTTCAACCCCGTGCCGCTGATGAAGGTGGTCGAGGTGGTCGCGGGCTTCAAGACCGCGCCCGAGGTCTGCAAGCAACTGGCCGACTATGCGGTGCAGATGGGCCACAGCGCCGTGCAGGCGCAGGACACACCCGGCTTCATCGTCAACCACGCGGGCCGCGGCTACGGCACCGAGGCGCTGCGCATTGTCGGCGAAGGCGTGACCGACTTCGTGGCGGTCGACCGCATCCTCAAGGACCAGGCCGGCTTTCGCCTCGGCCCGTTCGAGCTGCTGGACCTGACGGCGCTCGACGTGTCGCACCCGGTGATGGAATCGATCTACCACCAGTACTTCGAGGAGCCGCGCTTCCGCCCAAGCGTAATCACCGCGCAGCGCCTGGCCGCCGGTGCCCTGGGCCGCAAGACCAACGAGGGCTTCTACCGCTACAACGACGGCGTGATGCAGCAGACGCCCGAGCCGCCGCCGCCGGTGGTCGAGGGCACGCCCTCGGTCTGGGTGTCGCCGCGCGCAGCACGCCGCGCCGAGTTGCTGCGCCTCGTGAATACGCTGGGCGCGCAGATCGACAGCGGTGCCACGGCCGCGCCGCATTCGCTGATCCTGGTCGCACCGCTGGGCTTCGATGTGACCACCGTCGCCGCGGTCGAGCGCCTGGACGCCACGCGCACCGTCGGCATCGACATGCTGATCGACGACGCCGCCACCAAGCGCCGCGTGCTCGCCACCAACCCCGCCACCCGCCGCGACATCCGCGATGCCGCGCACGCCCTCTTCGCGCGCGACGGCAAGGCCGTGAGCGTGATCCGCGACAGCGGCGGCTTCGTCACGCAGCGCGTGATCGGCACCATCGTCAACATCGCCACCGACATGTGCCAGCAGCGCGTGTGCACGCCGGCCGACCTCGAAACCGCGGTGCAGCTGGGTCTCGGCTATCCGCGCGGGCCGCTCGCCATGGGCAACCTCTACGGTCCGACCAACATGCTCGAAGTGCTGTTCAACCTGCAGACGGTCTACGGCGACCCGCGCTATCGCCCGAGCCCGTGGCTGCGCCGCCGCGGCGCGCTGGGCCTGAGCCTGCTGCACGAAGAAGAATAAAAACAAGCCATGACCGCCGAACTCAAAAGCACGAGCGAAGGCAGCACCATGGTGCTGACGATCGCCAACCCCACCCAGCGCAACGCACTGGGCCCCGAGATCTACGCCGCCGGTATCGAGGCGCTCAACGGCGCCGAGAACAGCGCCGAGATCCGCAGCGTCGTCATCGTGGGCGAAGGCTCATGGTTCTGCGCCGGCGGCTCGCTGCAGCGGCTTCTGGCCAACCGGCAGCTCGACCGCTCCGTACAGGCCGAAAGCATCGAGGGCCTGCACAACTGGATCGATTCGATCCGCACCTTTCCCAAGCCGATCATCGCGGCGGTCGAAGGTGCTGCCGCGGGCGCCGGCTTCTCGCTCGCGCTGGCCTGCGACTTCGTGGTTGCGGCGCGCGACGCAGTGTTCGCGGCCTCATACAGCAACGTGGCGCTGTCGCCCGACGGCGGCCTGAGCTGGCACCTGGGGCAGCAGCTGCCTCGCCAGTTGGCAAGCGAATGGCTGATGAACGGCGAGCGCATCGGCGCGCCGCGCCTGCATGCGCTGGGCCTCGTCAACGAACTCACCGAAAACGGCCAGGCGCTCGCGGGTGCGCTGGCGCTGGCCGCCAAGCTCAACGCGCGCGCGCCGAATTCGCTGGCCAGCATCAAGGAACTGCTCAGCGAGGCACGGGGCGCCACGCTGGCTTCGCAGCTCTCGCAGGAGCGCGACCACTTCGTGCGCAACCTGCACCATGCGAACGCGGGCATCGGCATCGCCGCGTTCCTCGAGAAGAAGCCGCCGCAATACGAGTAACGCCAAACGGCGTCGCTCCCGTGACACCCCCCAGCTTTTCAGTCGCCGAGAGGACAGACCAATGGACGACCCCATTCTTACCATCGAAGAACGTGAAGCGATCAACAGTGGTCGCTGGTTTTCTTCTCTATCTCCATCGCTACGGCACGACATCCTCCGATGCGCCTTTGTCAAACGCTACAAGGACGGCGACCTGATCGCTGCCCGCGGCGACCCGCCCGACCACTGGATTGCCTGCGCCAAGGGCGCGGTGCGCGTGAGTTCGACGGCCGTCTCGGGCAAGCAGGTAACGCTGACCTACGTGGAGCCGGGCATCTGGTTCGGCGACGTGGCGATGTTCGACGGGGACCGGCGCACGCACGACACCTACTCGCATGGCGACAGCACCATCCTGTGCGTGGCGCGGGCCGACTTCCAGAAGATCCTTGCCTCGCACGTGGAACTGTACGAAGCGCTGATGCGGCTGCAGGCGCGCCGCATCCGCACGCTGTTCGGGCTGGTGGAAGACCTCAACACCCTGCCCCTGCGGGCACGGCTGGCCAAGCAGTTGATTCACCTCGTGCGCAGCTACGGCGTGCCGAACCTGGAAGACGGCAGCCAGATGCGTATCGGCCTGCAACTGGCGCAGGAAGAACTGGCGCAGTTGCTGGGCGCGTCGCGCCAGCGGGTCAACCAGGAACTGAAGACCATGGAGCGCGAGGGCACCATCCGGATCGAGCCGGGCGGCCTTGTGGTTCTGGACCGAGCAGCCTTGATGCGCGTCTCCGAAGCAGAGCACTGACAAACCAAAAAGCAGACATGAGCCAGGACTTCTCCAACTTCATCGGCACCCGTGCCGTCTCGCAACAGCACGCTTTCGATGTCGATGCGCTCGCGGCCTGGCTCGAGAAGAACCTCGACGGTTTCAAGGGCCCGCTGACGGTCGAGATGTTCAAGGGCGGCCAGTCGAACCCGACCTACAAGCTCGTCACGCCCTCGCAGAGCTATGTGATGCGCGCCAAGCCGGGCCCGGTCGCCAAGCTGCTGCCCTCGGCCCATGCGGTGGAGCGCGAATTCAAGGTCATGAGCGGCCTGGCCGGCACAGACGTGCCCGTGCCCCGCATGTACTGCCTGTGCGAAGACGAGGCCATCATCGGCCGCGCCTTCTACGTCATGGAGTTCATGCAGGGCCGCGTGCTGTGGGACCAGTCGCTGCCCGGCTTCAGCAACGCCGAGCGCGCGGCTTACTACGACGAGATGAACCGCGTGATCGCGGCGCTGCACACGGTCGACTTCGCCGCCCGCGGCCTGGCCGACTACGGCAAGCCCGGCAACTACTTCGAGCGCCAGATCGGCCGCTGGAGCAAGCAGTACAAGGCCTCGGCCGACGGCGCCGGCGAGCTCTCGCAGCCCATCGAGGCCATGGAGCGGCTGATCGACTGGCTGCCCGCCCACATGCCGGCGAGCGCACGCGACGAAAGCAAGGTGTCGATCGTCCACGGCGACTACCGCCTCGACAACGTGATGTTCCACGCCACCGAGCCGCGCATCATCGCGGTGCTCGACTGGGAGCTCTCCACGCTGGGCCACCCGCTGGCCGACTTCAGCTACCACTGCATGTCCTGGCACATGCCGCCCAGCACTGGGCGCGGCATCGGTGGTGTAGACCTTGTCTCGCTGGGCATTCCCACCGAGAGCGAATACATCCGCCGCTATTGCGAACGCACCCGCATCAGCACGCCCGAGGCGCTGGCGCCCGACTGGAACTTCTACCAGGCCTACAACCTGTTCCGCATGGCCGCGATCCTGCAAGGCATTGCCAAGCGGGTCGAGGCCGGCACCGCGTCGAGCGAACAAGCCGTGGCCTCGGCCCGCGGCGCACGCCCCATGGCCGAAATGGCCTGGCAGTTTGCCCAAAAGGCATAAGCCGCCCCACACCCACCAGGAGACGAAGATGGATTTCGAATACTCGGCCAAGACCAAAGACCTGCAGAAACGCGTCCAGGCGTTCATGGACGACCACATCTATCCGGCCGAAGCCGAGTACCACGCCGAACTGGCCGCCAACACGGTGGCCGGCAAGCGCTGGTCGGCCCTCAAGACGGTCGAGAAGCTGAAGGACAAGGCCAAGGCCCAGGGCCTGTGGAACCTGTTCCTGCCGGTCGACAGCGCCGCGGCCTCGGGCTATGAAGGCGCGGGCCTGACCAACCAGGAATACGCCCCGCTGGCCGAGATCATGGGCGCAGTGCCGTGGGCGAGCGAAGCCTTCAACTGCTCGGCGCCCGACACCGGCAACATGGAGACCATCGCGCGCTACGGCTCGGACGAAATCAAGGCACGCTGGCTCAAGCCGCTGCTCGAAGGCCAGATCCGCTCGGCCTTCGCGATGACCGAGCCCGAAGTGGCATCGAGCGACGCCACCAACATCTCCACGCGCATCGAACGCCAGGGCGACGAGTACGTCATCAATGGCCACAAGTGGTGGATTTCCGGCGCGGCCGATCCGCGCTGCGCGGTCTTCATCACCATGGGCAAGAGCGACCCCGACGCGCCCCGCCATTCGCAGCAAAGCATGATCGTGGTGCCGGCCGATGCCAAGGGCATCCGCATCGTGCGCCCGCTGAACGTGATGGGCTACGACGACGCACCGCACGGCCACGTCGAGATGTACTTCGAGAACGTGCGCGTACCGGCCGGCAACATGCTGCTCGGCGAAGGCCGCGGCTTCGAAATTGCCCAAGGCCGCCTTGGCCCGGGACGCATTCACCACTGCATGCGCCTGATCGGCCTGGCCGAGCGCGCGCTCGAACTGATGTGCAAGCGCGCCTCGTCGCGCGTGGCCTTCGGCAAGACCGTGGCCTCGCAGACCGTGACGCAGGAACGCATCGCCGAAGCCCGCTGCAAGATCGACATGGCCCGCCTGCTCACGCTCAAGGCCGCCTGGCTGATGGACGTGGCCGGCAACAAGGTCGCCAAGAATGAGATCGCGATGATCAAGGTCGTCGCACCGTCGATGGCCTGCCAGGTGATCGACTGGGCCATGCAGGTGCACGGCGGCGGCGGCATGTGCGACGACTTTCCGCTGGCAGCAGCCTATGCCGGCGCGCGCACGCTGCGCTTTGCAGACGGTCCGGACGAAGTGCACCGCAACGCGATCGCCAAGTGGGAGCTGGGCAAGTACGCGCCGAACAAGGCCGACGCCGAAATGCCGGTGACGCGCTTCTGATTTGACTTGCGCCCTCTCCCCTGGGGGAGAGGGCTGGGGTGAGGGCCAACGGCGATTAATTCGCCTCGGCCCTTTTTCTTTTCAGAGCTTCTTCTGCAGGAAGACGGCGCTCCCGAACGCCGGATCGAGCTGATAGCCCATGAACCCTTCCCGCTCGTAGGCGCGCAGCGCGGGCGCGTTGCCCGAGAGCACCTCGAGCGTGAGCTTGCAGGCACCGCGCCTGCGCGCCTCCTGCTCCACCTGCGCGAACATCTTCTGCGCCACGCGTTGTCCGCGGTGGCTGGGCAGCACGACCACGTCGTGCACGTTCACCAGCGGTTTGCAGGCGAAGGTCGAGAAGCCCTCGATGCAGTTGACCAGGCCCACGGGCTGCCCGCCGTCGTAGGCCAGCACACTGAAGGCCTGGGGGCGCGCCGCCAGTGCCGCGGGCAGGCTCTTGCGCACATCGGCATCGAGCGGTGTGCCGCCGCCGGCCGGGTCGCTGGCGTAGGCGTCGAGAAGATCCACCAGAGCGGTAGCCTGCGCGGCGTCGCGGTAGTCAACCACGAAGGTTTCGATGCTCATTTCGCCGGCTCCAGCGTGGCGGCAAGGCGCCTGGCGCACGATTCGGATTGCCTCGCATCGCGCGCCTCGACCATCACACGCACCAGCGGCTCGGTGCCGCTCGCACGGATCAGCACGCGGCCGCTGTCGCCGAGTTCGGCCTCGATGCGCTGCGTTTCGCCGGCGAGCGCCTTGTTGGCTTTCCAGTCCTGGTCGGGCGCGAGGCGCACGTTGATCAGCGTCTGCGGGAACAGCGTGACGCCTTCGAGCAACTGCGCCACGGTCTTGCCGCTGCGTACGCAAGCCTGCAGCACCTGCAGTGCGCTCACGATGCCGTCACCCGTGGTGTGGCGGTCGAGCGCCAGCAGGTGGCCAGAGCCCTCGCCGCCCAGCAGCCAGCCGCGCTTGTCGAGTTCTTCGAGCACATAGCGGTCGCCGACCTTGGCGCGCACGAACTCGATGCCATGCCCGCGCAGCGCGACTTCGACGGCCTTGTTGGTCATGAGCGTGCCGACCACGCCCACCGGCTTTTCGCCGCGCGCGATGCGCTCTGTCACCATGAGGTAGAGCAGTTCGTCGCCGTTGAAGAGCCGCCCGCTGGCATCGACCAGCTGCAGGCGGTCGGCGTCGCCGTCGAGCGCAATGCCGTAGTCCGCCCGCTGCGTCGTCACCGCGGCCACCAGGGCCTCGGGATGCGTGGCACCGAAGCCCTTGTTGATGTTGAGCCCGTCGGGCGAGACACCGATGCTGGTCACTTCCGCGCCCAACTCGTGGAACACGTTGGGCGCCACCTGGTAGGCCGCGCCGTGCGCCGCATCGACCACCAGCTTCATGTCGCGCAGGGTCAGGTCGTTGGCGAAGGTGCTTTTGCAGAACTCGATGTAGCGGCCCGGCGCGTCGTTGAGGCGGCGGGCCTTGCCGAGATTGGCGGAGTCCACCCACACCGGCGCCTCTTCCAGTACGGCTTCGACGGCCAGTTCCCAGGCGTCGTCGAGCTTGGTGCCCTGCGCGCTGAAGAACTTGATGCCGTTGTCGGGGTAGGCGTTGTGGCTCGCACTGATCACCACGCCGAGGCTCGCGCGCTGGGCGCGCGTGAGGTACGCAACGCCAGGTGTTGGCAGCGGGCCGAGCAGGACCACGTCGACACCGGCCGAATTGAAGCCCGACTCGAGCGCCGACTCGAGCATGTAGCCCGAGATGCGCGTGTCCTTGCCGATCAGCACCGTAGGGCGTGACTGGGTCTTCTTGAGCACGCGGCCAACGGCGTGCGCTAGGCGCAGTACGAAGTCTGGCGTGATGGGCGCCTGGCCGACAGTGCCACGGATGCCGTCTGTGCCGAAATATTTGCGAGTCATGGTGTTGATGTCTGCTCTTGTGTTTGTTGTTGTGACTCTTGCGCCTTCATGGCGCGCCATACCGCGAGCGCGGCAACCGTGTCGCGCACGTCATGCACGCGCACCACGGCCGCTCCCCGGTCCACTGCCAGCACGGCAGCCGCGACGCTGGGCACGGTGCGCTCCCCCGCCGCCTCGATGCCGGTGACCGCGCCGATCGACGACTTGCGCGACCAGCCCAGCAACAGCGGATAGCCAGCGGCAAGCATCTCGCGCTGGCGCGCCAGCAAGGAGAAATTCTGCGCCACCGTCTTGCCGAAGCCCACGCCGGGGTCGAGCGTGATGCGCGAATGGTCGACCCCCAGCGCGCGCAGAAGTTGCACCTGCACCGTGAGGAAAGACAGCACCTCGGGGATCACATCGCCCGCCATGGGCACGGCCTGCATGGTCTGCGGGTCGCGGTGCATATGCATCAGGCAGACGCCGCACGAAGGGTGTGCCGCAACGGCTTCACGCGCGCCCGGCTGCCGCAGCGCCCAGATGTCGTTGACGATGTCCGCGCCCAGGTCGAGCACCGCGCGCATCACCTCCGGCTTGTAGGTGTCGATGGAGATTGGCACGTTGAGCTTCACCGCCTCGCGCACCACGGGCAGCACACGCGCCAGCTCGGCGTCGAGCGGCACCGCGGGGCTGCCGGGGCGGGTCGATTCGCCGCCGATGTCGAGGATGTCGGCGCCCTCTTTCAGCAACTGCTCGCAGTGCTGCAGCGCGGCCTGGGTAGAAGCGTGGGCACCGCCGTCAGAAAAGGAATCGGGCGTGACGTTGACGATGCCCATCACGCGCGGCTGCGCGAGGTCGATGCGAAAGCGCGAGGTCTGCCACACCCCGCCGGATGGCGCTCCATGGAAAACGGGGCCAGAGGCCCCGTTGTTGCTTGATGCCAAGTCCACCTCAGGCCGCAGTGGGCGCCGGGTCAGGGTTGACTGCCGGCGTGCCGCCGCTGCCACCACTGCCCGAAGGCGGGATGCGCGGCGTCCAGTCCTTGGGCGGGCGCGGTGCGCGGCCGGCCATAATGTCGTCGAGCTGCTCGCTGTCGATGGTTTCCCATTCGAGCAGCGCCTTGGCCATGGCGTGCATCTTGTCGCTGTTCTCTTCGATCAGGCGGCGCGCCAGGGCGTACTGTTCGTCGATGATGCGGCGCACTTCGGAGTCGACCTTTTCCATGGTCTGCTCGCTCATGTTCGTGGTCTTGGTAACCGAACGGCCCAGGAACACTTCGCCTTCGTTCTCGGCGTAGACCATCGGGCCCAGCGCGTCGGTCATGCCGTAGCGCGTGACCATGTCGCGGGCGATGGAGGTCGCGCGCTCGAAGTCGTTGCTCGCGCCGGTGGTCATCTGGTGCATGAACACTTCTTCGGCGATACGGCCGCCGAACAGCATGCTGATCTGGTTCAGCATGTACTCACGGTCGTAGCTGTAGCGGTCCTGCGCTGGCAGGCTCATGGTCACGCCGAGGGCGCGGCCACGCGGAATGATCGTGACCTTGTGGACCGGGTCGCACTTGGGCAGCAGCTTGCCGATGAGGGCGTGGCCGGACTCGTGGTAGGCCGTGTTGCGGCGCTCTTCCTCGGGCATGACCATGCTCTTGCGCTCAGGGCCCATGAAGATCTTGTCCTTGGCCTTCTCGAAGTCCTGCATCTCGACCACGCGCGCATTGCGACGGGCGGCCATCAGGGCGGCTTCGTTGCAGAGATTGGCCAGGTCGGCGCCGGACATGCCGGGCGTGCCACGGGCGATCACGCTCGGGTTCACGTCCTGGCCAAGCGGGACCTTGCGCATGTGCACGCCGAGGATCTGTTCACGGCCGCGGATGTCGGGCAGCGTGACGTACACCTGACGGTCGAAGCGACCGGGGCGCAGCAGTGCGGCGTCCAGGATGTCGGGGCGGTTGGTGGCGGCCACCACGATCACGCCGAGGTTGGTTTCGAAGCCATCCATCTCGACCAGCATCTGGTTGAGCGTTTGTTCGCGTTCGTCGTTGCCGCCGCCGAGACCGGCGCCGCGCTGACGGCCCACAGCATCGATTTCGTCGATGAAGATGATGCAAGGAGCGTTTTTCTTGGCGTTCTCGAACATGTCGCGAACACGGGCCGCGCCCACGCCGACGAACATTTCAACGAAGTCGGAACCCGAAATCGAGAAGAAAGGTACCTTGGCTTCGCCGGCGATCGACTTGGCCAGCAGCGTCTTGCCGGTGCCGGGAGGGCCGACCAGCAGCAAACCGCGGGGAATGCGGCCGCCGAGCTTCTGGAAGCGCTGCGGGTCTTTCAGGAAGTCGACCACTTCACGGACTTCTTCCTTGGCTTCGTCACAGCCCGCGACATCGGCGAAAGTGACCGTGTTGTTGTTCTCGTCCATCATGCGGGCCTTGCTCTTGCCGAAGCTGAACGCCCCGCCCTTGCCGCCGCCCTGCATCTGCCGCATGAAGTAGATCCAGACGCCGATCAGCAGCAGCATCGGGCCCCAGCTGACCAGCAGCGTCATGAGCAGCGAGCTCTCTTCGCGCGGCTTGACGTCGAACTTGACGTTGTGGTCGATCAGGTCGCCCACGAGGCCGCGGTCGAGCACCGTGGCGGTCGTGCGGATCTTGCGATCGTCATTGGTGACTGCGACGATCTCGCCGCCGGCAGCGCCCTCAGGAATGACGGCGCTCTTGACCTGGTTGTTGCGGACCTGGTCCAGAAACTCGGAGTAGCTGACTGTCCCCGAGCCGACGCCACCGCGGGTGTCGAACTGCTTGAACACAGTGAACAACACCATGGCAATGACGAGCCATACGGCAACTTTGGAAAACCACTGATTGTTCAAACGAAGCTCCAGGCTAAAGCGCGTGACAGTTAAATGAAAAAACGCGCTGTGGGTACGCAATTGCGCCCCATTTTAGGCTTTTCAAGCTACGAAAAGCGGGCATTTCCCTAATGCAGCCATAGCCTGACAAGGGTTTGCGCCACAAACGCACTCTCAGCAGCAAGGTATCAAGGCGTATCCGGGGCCTTCAGGCCCATGCCGACCAGGAAAGTCTCGGCTGATTTATCCCGCGACGCCTTGGGCTTGAAGGGCTTCACGATGCGGAAATTCGCCTTGAAGAGCTTCACCAGCTCGTCGTAGCCGCTCCCGTGGAACAGCTTTGCCACCAGCGCCCCCTCGGGCTTCAGGTGGTGCTGGGCAAAATCGATTGCAAGCTCGATCAGGTGCGCCACCCGGGCGGCGTCGGCCGAATGGATGCCCGACAGGTTGGGTGCCATGTCCGACACCACCAGGTCGGCCTTGCGGCCTGCCAAAACACCCAGCAACTGTTGCAGCAGCGCATCTTCGCGGAAATCCCCCTGCAGGAAGGTCACGCCCTCGATGGGCTCCATCGGCAGGATGTCGAGCGAAACGATGGTGCCATTCAACTCGCCGGCCGCAGCGCCGCCGGGCGACATGCGCCGGCGCAGGTACTGGCTCCAGGCGCCGGGAGTGGAGCCGAGGTCCACCACCAGCTGGCCCGGCTTGACGAGGCCGAGCGACTCGTCGATCTCCTTGAGCTTGTAGGCGGCGCGCGCGCGATAACCCTCCTTGGTGGCGAGCTTCACGTAGGGGTCGTTGATATGGTCGTGAAGCCACGCTTTATTGACTTTTTTGCTTTTGGCTTTGGTGCTCATGAGGGTCTTCGTGTACGCGTCGATAATACGGGGATGCCCGCCATTCAACTTACCCCTGCCGAGCGCAAGGTGCACCGCGCCGAAGCTCACCACCTGGATCCGATCGTCATGGTCGGTGGAGACGGGCTTACCCCTGCCGTGAAAAAAGAAGCCGACGCGGCGCTCAAGGCCCATGGCCTGATCAAGATCCGCGTCTTCTCCGACGACCGCCTCGCCCGCGACGCCATGCTGCGCGAACTGTCCGACGAGCTCGATGCCGCCCCCATTCAACATATCGGCAAGCTGCTGGTGCTGTGGCGCCCGAAGCCCGAAAAGGAGCGCGTGGTCGATGAAGACCGCATGCCCGGCCCGCGCGACGTGAAGATCGTCAAGTACAGCAAGCGCGGCGGCCAACGGCCTGAAATCAAGACCCTGCGCGTGCTCGGCAACCAGCGCCTGACCCCTGGAGGCACCATCAAGCGCGCCAAGGCAAAACGGCCCCTGTCGGCCAAGAAGCGCAACCAGGCGGACTGAGCTTGGTGGCAGCGCAAGGCGCCCAGCGCCATATTCTCTGCATGAAGTGGGGCACGAAATACGGCCCCGAATACGTCAACCGGCTCTACGCGATGGTCCGCCGCAACCTCAGCGGCGACTTCAAGTTCGTGTGCCTGACCGACGATGGCAACGGCGTTCGCCCCGAGGTGACCTGCCTGCCGATTCCGCAGCTCAACCTGAACCTGGCTCCCGGCCAGCGCGACGGCGGCTGGAAGAAGCTCACGACCTTCGAGAAAGACCTGTACGGTCTGCAAGGCACCGCCCTCTTTCTCGACCTCGACGTAGTGGTCGTGGGCAGCCTTGACGCCTTCTTCGAACAGCCCGGCGAGTTCCTGATCATTCACGACTATCCCCGCCCCTGGCGGCGCGAACGCATCACCGGCAACTCTTCGGTCTACCGCTTCGAGATCGGCGCCCATGCCGACATCCTGGCCTACCTGCGCGCCAACTTGGACAAGGTACAGGCGCAATATCGCAACGAGCAGGCCTACCTGTCGGACATGCTCCACAAGCAAGGCAAGCTGGCCTACTGGCCCGCCGAATGGTGCCCGAGCTTCAAGTACCACGGCATCCCGACCTGGCCGACCAACTACTGGGAAGAGCCGTTCGTGCCCGAGGGCGCACGCATCATGGTGTTCCATGGCGAGTGCAACCCACCGGACGCGCTGGCGGGCCGCCGCAACCGGGCCTTCCGGTTCATCCGGCCGGCGCGCTGGGTCGCGAAATACTGGAAAGAGTAAGCACGGAGGCGGCGGCTGCCGCCTCTGCCGTTCAGTCTGGCTTGCGGGCGCCCATGCGCCAGAGCAGCACGCCGACGCACACCCACTGCACGAGGTACATGCCGCTGCCCACGGCGTGCCACAGCTTGAGGTTCTCGCGCGCCAGGATGCGAGGCGCCACGGCGTACTGCTGAAGCAGCGCCAGCAGCAGTGCTCCCAGGATGAAAAAGATGGCGGTCATCGCTGGCCCGCTCATGCGATCGTCGGCCTTGGCCCTGAAGTGAATCAGCAGGATCAGCCCACAGCCGATCGCGATCCAGCTCTGCGCCTCGAACAGCTGGCCGGCAAAGTTGCCCGCCACCGATGGGTTGCCAAGCCTTGCGAACAGCAGCGGCACCACCAGGAAACCGATCGTGGTGAGGCTGCCCCACCAGAAGGCGGCCAGCATCAGCGCAACGCGGTCTTTCATGGGTCGAAGAATCAGAGGTAGCGAACGGCCACGATCTCGTAGCGCTTGAGGCCGCCAGGAGCCTGCACTTCGGCGGTGTCGCCCTCTTCCTTGCCGATGAGCGCGCGCGCGATCGGGCTGGAAATGTTGATGAGGCCGAGCTTCAGGTCTGCTTCGTCTTCGCCGACGATCTGGTACTTCACGGCTTCGCCGCTTTCCTCTTCCTCGAGTTCGACGGTCGAGCCGAACACCACCTTGCCGCCGGCATCGAGCTCGCTCGGGTCGATGATCTGCGCGGCCGACAGCTTGCCTTCGACTTCCTGGATGCGGCCTTCGATGAAGCCCTGGCGGTCCTTGGCGACTTCGTATTCGGCGTTTTCGCTCAGGTCGCCCTGGGCGCGTGCTTCGGAAATTGCATTGATGACCCAGGGACGGTCCACCGTCTTGAGCTGGTGCAGTTCGGCGCGCAGTTTTTCAGCGCCGCGCTTGGTGATGGGGATGGTTGCCATGTTGTTGGTTCTCCATAAAGCGAAACCGCCGAACGCTGCCGTTCGGCGGTCGATTGAGGGAATTGATCAGACGAGTGTGCGTCCGGTCAGCCGGCTCAGGATGGCGAGCGGGCTCGATTCGGGATTGTATTGCTTCGAAGCGGCCAGATGAAGGGTCTGCTCGAGCATGTACTGGCCCGCCATCACGGCATGCGAGGTCTGGTCGGAGAAGCACACCCACACCGAGCCCGGCGGGAACTTGGCGGTTTCCTGCGGCGAGTTTTCCTGGTACGCCATGTCCGACTTCATGCCGTCGTGCAGCTGCAGCATCAGGTGGTCGTACTCGCTGCGGAACGACTTGGTCACGCGCAAAGCGCGCAGCAGCTTTGCCTGCCAGCGCACATAGGGCTTGGCGCGCGGCAGGAAGCGCTTGGCAACGTCCTCGAACGGCTCGCCCACGCGCCACACCCGCGGCGCGCCTTCAGGGTTGACATTGGTGAAGACGCGCAGGATGCGCTCGCCGTAGTTCGGCCGCGACGGGAACGAATCGACGTGCAAGCGCCGGTCGTCGGCGCGCCACGACTGCACCCGCGTCTCGACCTTCGCCGGTCGGTAGCTGGTAGGTGCGAGCCGCAAGGCGGGCGTGTAGTGCGGCAGCAGCCCGTGAATCAGCTGCGTGGCCTGCGCCCGAAAGCGCCCCACCATTGCAGCCGCCATGCGCTGCACCGCCTCGTCGCCAACCGCGCCCTTGAGCTTGCCGTTGGCGTCGAGGCTGATGTTGCGCACGTCGGGCGACAGCAGGCTGGGCGTGAGCAGGCTGCGCTCCTCGGGCAGAAGCTCGAAGCCCAGGCGCGGAAAGTACAGCACCTTGCCCGCTTCGAGTTCCGCGATCCACGCCTCGTTGGGCGTGGCTGCGTTCCAGTCCGTCAGGTCCAGTTCGACGAGCTGCGTTTCCATGATGACGCTCAGGCCGAGGCCAGTTGCGCGTGCATCTCCTGCACCGAGATCACGCCGAGTTCGTCCATGAAGCCCATGCCCTCGACCGCGGCTTCGGCACCGAAGATCGTGGTGAAGGTAGTCACACGCGCCAGCAGTGCCGAGGTGCGGATCTGCCGCGAGTCGGTGATGGCGTTGCGGCGCTCTTCCACCGTGTTGATGACCAGCGCAATCTCGTTGTTCTTGATCATGTCCACAATGTGCGGACGGCCTTCGGTCACCTTGTTCACCGTTGCGCACTCGATGCCGGCGGCGCTGATGGCGGCGGCCGTGCCCTTGGTGGCAATCAGCTCGAAGCCCAGCTTCGCCAGGCCGCGCGCCACTTCGACCGCGCGCGCCTTGTCGTTGTTCTTCACCGAGATGAAGACCTTGCCCGACTTCGGCAGGTGCGTGCCGGCGCCCAGTTGCGACTTCACAAAGGCTTCGCCAAAGGTCTTGCCCACGCCCATCACTTCGCCGGTCGACTTCATCTCGGGGCCGAGGATGGTGTCCACGCCCGGGAACTTGACGAACGGGAACACGGCTTCCTTCACGCTGAAGTACGGCGGCGTCACTTCCTTCGTGATGCCTTGCGACTTCAGCGACTGGCCAGCCATGCAGCGTGCCGCCACCTTGGCGAGCTGGATGCCGGTGGCCTTGCTCACGTAGGGCACGGTACGCGAAGCACGCGGGTTCACTTCGAGCACGTAGATGACGTCCTTGCCGTCCTTCTGCTGGATCGCGAACTGCACGTTCATCAGGCCGACCACGTTCAGCGCGGCCGCCATCGCGGCGCTCTGGCGCTTCAGCTCTGCCACCGTGTCGGCGTTCAGGCTGTAGGGCGGCAGCGAACAGGCGGAGTCGCCCGAATGCACGCCGGCTTGTTCGATGTGCTCCATCACGCCGCCGATCAGCGTGCCGCCTTCGGCGTCGCGGATGCAGTCGACGTCGCACTCGACGGCGTCGTTCAGGAAGCGGTCGAGCAGCACCGGCGAATCGTTGCTGACCTTGACGGCTTCGCGCATGTAGCGCTCGAGGTCGCGCTGCTCGTGCACGATTTCCATCGCGCGGCCGCCGAGCACGTAGCTCGGGCGCACCACCAGCGGATAACCGAGGGCCGCGGCCTTTTCGAGCGCTTCGGGTTCGGTGCGCGCGGTGGCGTTCGGCGGCTGGCGCAGGCCCAGCTCGTGCAGCAGCTTCTGGAAGCGCTCGCGGTCTTCGGCCGCGTCGATCATGTCGGGCGAGGTGCCGATGATCGGCACGCCATTCGCTTCGAGGTCGAGCGCGAGCTTCAAAGGCGTCTGGCCGCCGTACTGCACGATCACGCCGAGCGGCTTTTCCTTGTCGACGATCTCGAGCACGTCTTCGAGCGTGAGCGGCTCGAAATACAGACGGTCCGAGGTGTCGTAGTCGGTCGACACGGTCTCGGGATTGCAGTTGACCATGATGGTCTCGTAGCCGTCCTCGCGCATGGCGAGCGCGGCGTGCACGCAGCAGTAGTCGAACTCGATGCCCTGGCCGATGCGGTTGGGACCGCCGCCGAGCACCATGATCTTCTTCTTGTCCGTCGGGTCGGCTTCGCACTCGTCCTCGTAGGTCGAGTACATGTAGGCCGTGTTGGTCGCGAACTCGGCCGCGCAGGTGTCCACACGCTTGTAGACGGGGCGCACGCCCAGGGCGCGGCGCTTCTCGCGAATGGCCGTGTCGGTGGTCTTGAGCTGTTTGGCGAGGCGGCGGTCGGAGAAGCCCTTTTTCTTCAGCGCCAGCAGCGTGTCGCGGTCGATGTCGTCGAGCGACTTGGTTTCGAGCTCGAGTTCGATCTTCACGATCTCTTCGATCTGCACCAGGAACCACGGGTCGATCTTGGTCAGCGCGAACACTTCGTCCACGCTCAGGCCCATGGCGAAAGCATCGCCCACGTACCAGATGCGCTCGGGGCCAGGCTCGCCCAGTTCCTTCTCGAGCACTTCGCGGTCTTGCGTCTTCTCGTTGAGACCGTCCACGCCCACTTCGAGGCCGCGCAGAGCCTTCTGGAACGACTCCTGGAAGGTGCGACCCATGGCCATCACCTCGCCCACCGACTTCATCTGCGTGGTGAGACGCGAGTCGGCCTGCGGGAACTTCTCGAACGCGAAACGCGGGATCTTGGTGACCACGTAGTCGATCGATGGTTCGAACGACGCGGGCGTCGCGCCACCGGTGATTTCGTTGCGCAGCTCGTCGAGCGTGTAGCCCACGGCCAGCTTGGCCGCGACCTTGGCGATCGGGAAGCCCGTGGCCTTGGAGGCCAGCGCCGACGAACGCGACACGCGCGGGTTCATCTCGATGACGACCATCCGGCCGTCCTTCGGGTTGATGGAGAACTGCACGTTCGAGCCGCCGGTATCGACGCCGATCTCGCGCAGCACGGCCAGCGAGGCGTTGCGCAGGATCTGGTATTCCTTGTCGCTCAGCGTCTGCGCGGGGGCCACGGTGATCGAGTCGCCGGTGTGCACGCCCATGGGGTCGAGGTTTTCGATCGAGCAGACGATGATGCAGTTGTCGGCCTTGTCACGCACGACTTCCATCTCGTACTCTTTCCAGCCGAGCAGCGATTCTTCGATCAGCAGCTCATTGGTCGGCGAGGCTTCGATGCCGCGCTTGCAGATGGTCTCGAATTCTTCCGGGTTGTAGGCAATGCCGCCGCCGGTGCCGCCGAGCGTGAAGCTGGGGCGGATCACGGTCGGGAAGCCGACCGACTTCTGCACGGCCCAGGCTTCGTCCATCGAGTGCGCAATGCCGGAACGGGCCGAGCCCAGTCCGATCTTGGTCATCGCGTCCTTGAACTTCAGGCGGTCCTCGGCCTTGTCGATGGCTTCAGGTGTGGCGCCGATCAGCTCGACCGGCTTGTTGGTGGCGGCGCCGGTGTACTTGTCGAGCACGCCGTTGCGCCACAGGTCGAGCGCGCAGTTGAGCGCGGTCTGGCCGCCCATGGTCGGCAGGATCGCGTCGGGGCGCTCCTTGGCGATGATTTTCTCGACCGTCTGCCAGGTGATGGGCTCGATGTAGGTGACGTCGGCCGTGGCCGGGTCGGTCATGATCGTCGCGGGGTTGCTGTTGATCAGGATGACCTTGTAGCCCTCTTCGCGCAGTGCCTTGCAGGCCTGCACGCCGGAGTAGTCGAACTCGCAGGCCTGGCCGATGATGATCGGGCCGGCGCCGATGATGAGGATCGATTTGAGGTCTGTGCGCTTAGGCATTCTCTTTCTCCGTCTTTTCCGTCTTGTTCTTTTCCATGAGTGCCGTGAAGCGATCGAACAGGTAGCCGATGTCGTGCGGGCCCGGCGAGGCTTCGGGGTGGCCCTGGAAGCAGAACGCGGGCTTGTCGGTGCGCGCCAGGCCCTGCAGCGTGTTGTCGAACAGGCTGATGTGCGTGGGACGCAGGTTGGCCGGCAGCGACTTCTCGTCGACCGCGAAGCCGTGGTTCTGGCTGGTGATGCTCACGCGGCCGTTGTCGAGGTCCTTCACCGGATGGTTCGCGCCGTGGTGGCCGAACTTCATCTTGAAGGTCTTCGCGCCGGAGGCCAGCGCCATGATCTGGTGGCCCAGGCAAATGCCGAAAGTGGGAATGCCGGTCTCGATCAGTTCCTTGACAGCGCTGATGGCGTAGTCGCAGGGCTCCGGGTCGCCAGGACCGTTGGCCAGGAAGATGCCGTCAGGCTTGAGCTTGAGCACGTCGGCCGCGGGCGTCTGCGCCGGCACCACGGTGATGCGCGCGCCGCGCTGCGCGATCATGCGCAGGATGTTCTTCTTGACGCCGTAGTCGAAGGCGACGACGTGGAACTTCGGCGTGATCTGCACGCCGTAGCCCGAACCCAGCTTCCACTCGGTTTCGGTCCATTCGTAGGTCTGCTTGACCGACACCACCTTGGCGAGGTCGAGGCCCGACATGCTCGGCGCGGCCTTGGCGGCGGCGATGGCCTTGTCGATCAGCGCCTGCGTGACGGCTTCGCCTTCGGCCAGGCCCAGGATACAGCCGTTCTGCGCGCCGTGGGTGCGCAGGTGGCGCGTGAGCTTGCGGGTATCGATGTTCGCGATGGCCACCGTCTTGCCGGACACGAGGTATTCGGTCAGCGTGGCGGTCTTGCGGAAGTTGGAGGCGACGAGGGGCAGGTCCTTGATGATCAGGCCCGCGGCATGGATCTTGTCGGCTTCGATGTCTTCCCCGTTGACGCCGTAGTTGCCGATGTGCGGATACGTGAGCGTCACGATCTGCTGGCAGTAGCTCGGGTCGGTGAGGATTTCCTGGTAACCGGTCATGGCGGTGTTGAACACCACTTCACCGGTCGTGGAGCCGGCGGCCCCGATCGAATTGCCTTGAAAGACCGTGCCGTCTGCGAGCGCCAGGATGGCGGGCGGGAAACTTCCCTTGAGAGACAAAAGCACTGGGTTCTCCGGATGGTTACGGTCGCCCGGAGCCCCAGGCGCGTTGCCTGCGAGCTGCTGCTTAAGGGGATTTTGGCGTTAAAGGCGGCCGGGCGACGCTGATTTGCGAGTAAGCCCCCGATTGTAGCCCGGACTGAGTGTGTTATTTGGCCTGCAGGGCTGCTCCGCTCGCATGCAGGCAGATTGCGGCGGCAGCGGCCACGTTGAGCGACTCCTCGCCGCCCGGCTGCGCAATACGGATGTGGCGTGTCGCCCGGGCTTCCAGCGCGGGCGAAACGCCCTGCCCCTCGTGGCCCATGAGCCAGGCGCAGGGATGCGGCAGTTCGGCCTTGTGGAGCCATTCGCCGTGGTGCGAACTGGTCGCCACCAGCGGCACTTTCAGGCCGTCGAGCACGTCGGCGTCCACGCCTTCGATCAGCCGCAGGCCGAAATGGGCACCCATGCCGGCGCGCAGCACCTTCGGGGCCCACAGCGCGGCCGTGCCCTTGAGCGCGATCACCTGGGTGAAGCCGAAGGCGGCGGCGCTGCGCAGGATGGAACCCGCATTGCCAGCGTCCTGCAGACGGTCGAGCACGACGCTGGGGGCGTCGGGAATCAGTTCCGGGCGGGACGGCAGGTCGAGCACGAAGCCCATGGGCGCAGGCGATTCCAACCCGCTGACGCCGCGCAGCAGGTCGTCGGCGACCACTACGGTTTTGATAGCGCTACTCGCCCATTCAGCAGGTGCTTGGGGCCAGAAAGACTCCGAAAACACGGCGATCGCGGGCTTGACGCCCCGCGCCAGCGCCGCCCGACACAGATGATCGCCTTCGAGCCAGAGACGGCCGAGCTTGCGGTAAGCACCCGGGTCCTGCGCGAGCTTGCGCAAATCCTTGAGCAGCGGGTTGTCGCGCGAGCTGATGTGGCTGGCGCCGGTGTCGGAGGTCATTGAAGGTTCAGGGGGCAGCGCGGAGATCATCGAGGCGCACGGCCTCGACGGCGCCGATCATCATCGCCGGCTGCTCAGATTCGGCGGGCAGCACCACATTCAAGACGCCGCCCGTGCGGGCGAGCGCCGCGGCCACCGGGCTGAACGACCTGCGGTGGTGCACACACGCGCCATGGCGCTGCAGCGCTTCCAGGTGTTCGGGGGTGCCGTAGCCCTTGTGCCCGGCAAAGCCGTAATGCGGAAATTCGGCATGCAACTGCTCGCACAGCCGGTCGCGGTGCACTTTCGCCAGGATCGACGCAGCGGAAATAGCCTTCACCCGCGCATCGCCCTTGACGATGGCTTCGGCCAGCACGTCGAGCGTGGGCAGGCGATTGCCGTCGACCAGCACCTTGACGGGCTTCAGCCGCAGCCCCTCGACCGCGCGACGCATCGCGAGCATGGTGGCCTGCAGGATATTGTGGGTGTCGATCTCTTCGACGGTGGCCTGCGCAATGGAACAGCACAGCGCCTTCGCCAGGATCTGGTCATGCAAGCGTTCGCGCTGCAGGGCCGTGAGAGTCTTGGAATCGGCCAGGCCGCGAATCGGCCGCAGGTCGTCGAGGATCACGGCCGCAGCCACCACCGGACCGGCCAGGGGGCCACGCCCCGCCTCGTCGACGCCCGCCATCAGCCCCGGTGCGTCCCACACCAGCGGGGCCTGTTCAGCCTTCAAGAACTTTCTGGATCGCATCGGCGCAAAGTGTCGGCGTATCGCGCTGCAATTGCACATGCAGCTCTGAAAATCTTTGTTGCAGGGCCTGTGTCTTTTCCGGCGCGTCGAGCCAGGCCAGCGTGGCTTGGGCCAGCGCCTCGGGCATGGCGGCTTCCTGCAGCAACTCCGGCACCACGAACTCGCGACACAGGATGTTGGGCAGGCCGACCCACGGCTGCAGCTGCTTGCGCTGCATGAAACGCCACGACAGCGCATTCATGTTGTAGGCGATGACCATCGGCCGCTTGAACAGCGCAGCCTCGAGCGTGGCGGTGCCGCTGGCGATCAGCGTGGCGTCGCAGGCGGCCAGCGCGGCGTGCGACCGGCCATCGAGCAACTTCACGCGCCCGGCCATGCCGCCGGCCTGCAGCAGGGCCTCGACCTCGGCGCGCAGGCCCGGCAGGATGGGGGCCACGAACTGGAGTTCCGGCCGCGCCTTCTGCATCAATGCGGCTGCAGCGAAGAAACGTGCGGCCAGGTAGCGAATCTCCGAGCGGCGGCTGCCCGGCAGCAAGGCGACGACCTGCGCATCAGGCACCAAGCCCAGTGTGGCGCGTGCAGCGGCACGGTCGGGCGTCATCGGGATCACGTTGGCGATGGGATGGCCGACATAGCTCGCGGCCACGCCGTGCTCCGCCAGCAATGCAGGCTCGAACGGGAAGATGCACAAGACATGGTCAGCCGCCGCCCGGATCTTCTCGACGCGCTCCGGCCGCCAGGCCCAGATCGACGGGCAGACGAAGTGCACCGTCTTCATGCCGCGGCTGCGCAGGCCGGCCTCGAGGTCGAGGTTGAAATCGGGCGCGTCGACGCCGATGAAGAGTTCGGGGCGCTCCTGCAGCAGTCGGGCCTTGAGTTTGCGGCGAATGCCGGCGATCTCGGCGTAATGCCGCAGCACCTCGATGTAGCCGCGCACCGCGAGCTTTTCCTGGGGCCACCAGCTCTGGAAGCCGTGGGCCAGCATGCGGGGGCCGCCGATGCCGGCGGTCTGGAGATCGGGCCAACGAGCCTGGAGGCCGTCGAGCAGCAGCCCCGCCAGCAGGTCGCCGGAGGCTTCACCTGCGACCAGCGCGAAACGTCGCTGTTCGTCCTTCTGCATCGCCGTCACGTCAGCGCGCGATGCCGCGCGTCGAGTTGGCGAGGAAGGCTTCCATCAGCGCGACGTCGCCTGCCGCTTCCGGCATTTCCGTCGCGAGCGCGGCGATGCCCGCGCGCGCCTCTTCGAGCGTCTTGCCCTGGCGATACAGCAGGCGGTGCATCTGCTTCACCGCCGCGAGCCTCTCGGCAGAAAAGTCGCGCCGACGCAGGCCGACGACATTGAAGCCGCGCACAGCCAGCGGATTACCGTCGACCAGCATGAAGGGCGGCACGTCTTGCGTGACAGCGCTGGCAAAGCCAAGCATGGCGTGGGCACCGATCGAAACGAACTGGTGAATGCCCGTGAGCCCGCCGACCGTGACCCAGTCGGCCAGGTGCACATGCCCCGCCAGCGTGGTGTTGTTGGACAGCGTGGTGTGGTTGTCGACACGGCAGTCGTGCGCGATGTGCGTGTACGCCATGATCCAGTTGTCGCTGCCCACGCGCGTCACGCCCCCCGCGCCCGGCACGCCGAGGTTGAAGGTGCAGAACTCGCGGATCACGTTGCGGTCGCCGATGACGAGCTCCGTTGGCTCGCCGGCGTACTTCTTGTCCTGCGGTATGGCGCCGAGAGACGAGAACTGGAAGATCCGGTTGTCGCGCCCGATGGTCGTGCGCCCTTCGATCACGCAGTGCGCACCGATGGTGGTACCCGCGCCCACCCGCACGTACGGGCCGATCACGGTATAGGGCCCGACCGACACCGAGGCGTCGAGTTGTGCCTTGGGGTCGACGAGTGCTGTCGAATGAACCTGGGTCATGCCTTGTGAAACGACTGGCTGCGGCCGGGTCAGCTGATCTGGCGCATGGCGCACATCAGCGTCGCCTCGCAGGCGAGTTCGCTGCCCACCAGGGCCCGGCCCTTGAACTTGGAAATGCCTGCCTTCATGCGCTCGATTTCGACTTCGAGCGTCAGCTGGTCGCCGGGTTCCACCGGGCGCTTGAAGCGCGCGCCGTCGATGGCGGCAAAGTAGTAGACGGTGTTGTCGTCCGGCACGATGTCGAGCGAATGGAACGACAGCAGGGCCGCGGCCTGGGCCATGGCTTCGAGCATCAGCACGCCCGGCATCACCGGGCGGTGCGGGAAATGGCCATTGAAGAACGGCTCGTTCATCGTCACGTTCTTGAGCGCGGTGATTCGCTTGCCCTTTTCCATGTCGAGCACGCGGTCCACCAGCAGGAACGGGTATCGGTGAGGCAGCAGCTTGAGGATTTGATGGATATCGAGCGTCGTCGTCATGATTTTCTGTTCCTGCATCGTCGTCATTTTTTCGAGGGAGCTTTCTCCAGCGCCTTCAGTCGTTCGCGCAGGCTGTGCAACTGCTTGAGCGTTGCCGCATTTTTTTCCCAGCTCGCATTGTCATCGATGGGAAACATACCGGTGTACTGGCCGGCCTTGTGAATTGAACGGGTGACCACGGTCGCGGCGGATATGTGCACGCCGTCGGCCATTGTCAGATGGCCCAGCACGATGGCGCCGCCGCCAAAGGTGCAATTGGCACCAATGGTGGCGCTGCCAGCCACGCCGACGCAACCCGCCATGGCGGTGTTCTTGCCGACGCGCACGTTGTGGCCGATCTGGATCAGGTTGTCGAGCTTTACGCCGTCTTCGATCACGGTGTCGTCGAGCGCGCCGCGGTCGATGCAGGTGTTGGCGCCGATTTCGACGTCGTTGCCGATGCGCACCGCACCCAGTTGCTCGATCTTGACCCAGCGCCCCTCGTGCGGCGCGAGGCCGAAGCCGTCAGCGCCGATGACCACGCCAGGGTGCAGCAGGCAGCGCTCGCCGATGAAGCAGTCTTCACTGACCGTCACGCGCGACTTCAGCACCGTGCCCGCACCGATGCGTGCGCCCCGCTCCACCACGCACAGCGCGCCGATGCGCGCCGTGGCGTCGACCTGCGCCTCGGCGTGGATCACCGCGCTGGGATGGATCCGGTCGGCCTCCGGACGCGCGTGATGCGCCTTCCAGAGCTGCGTCAGGCGGGCAAAGTAGAAGTACGGATCGGGCGTGACGATGAAAGCGCCACGCGCCGCGGCCGCCTCGCGCATGGCGGGCGAGACGATCACGCAGGCGGCCTTCGAGGCCGCCAGTTCCTGCTGGTATTTGGGATGGCTCAGGAAGCTGAGCGCATCGGGCTGTGCATTCTGCAGCGGCGCAAGCCGCTCGATGGACAGCGCCGCATCGCCATGAAGCTCGCCCCCAAGGGCGTCAACGATGGCTCCGAGCTGCAGTGACACGCCGGTTCGCGGCGTTACTTGCCGGCCGCGGGCGCAGGAGAGCCGACCGACGCGTTCAGCGCCTTGATCACCTTGTCGGTGATGTCGTGCTTCGGATTGATGTAGATCGCTTCCTGCAGGATGGCGTCGTACTTCTCGGCCTCGGCCACCTGCTTCACCACGCGGTTGGCGCGCTCGTAGACCTGCTGGAGCTCTTCGTTCTTGCGCGCGTTCAGGTCTTCCTGGAATTCACGGCGCTTGCGCTGGAAGTCGCGGTCCTGGTCGACAAGCGCGCGCTGGCGCGTGACCCGCTGGCTTTCCGACAGGGTGGGCGCCTCGCGCTCGAACTTCTCAGAAGCCGCCTTCAGGGCGTCGCCTTGTGCGGTCAGGTCCTTCTCGCGCTTCAGGAATTCGGCTTCGAGCTTCGCCTGGGCAGTCTTGGCCGGCTGCGCCTCACGCAGCACGCGGTCCGGGTTCACGAAACCGATGCGAAAGGTTTCCTGCGCCTGGGCGGGCACCGCAGCGAATGCGAGAGCGGGAATCAACAACGCGCCTGCCGCAGCGCGAATCAAATGCTTCATTTAGAAAGACGTTCCGATCTGGAATTGGAGGCGCTGAATTCTATCCTTCGGGATATACCCGGCTGTAAACGGCTGCCCCACTTCCTTCTGGGACCTGACCGGGAAGGCATAAGCAAGACGCAGCGGGCCCAGCGGCGAAATCCAGCTGACGCCCAGACCGACCGACGCGCGCAACTTCTTCTCGGCCTTCCATTGCTCGTCGGTCACGCCAGCGGCACGCGTGCCGAACACGTTGCCGGCGTCGAAGAAGCCGTACAAGCGCAGCGTGCGGTCGTTGCCGGCACCCGGGAACGGCGTGCTCAGTTCGGCATTGAAGACTGCCTTCTTGGTGCCACCGAGAGCTGCACCTTCGCTCTGGAGGAACAGAGGGGCATCGCGCGGCCCCAGCGAGTTCTGCTCGAAGCCACGGACGGAACCCAGGCCACCGGCATAGAAGTTCTTGAAGATCGGGTAGACCTTGTTGCCGAGCGCCTTGGCATAGCCGACTTCGCCGTTGATCGAGAAGGTGTACTGCTTGCTGATCGCGAAGAACTGCTGGTATTGGTAGTTCGTCTTGATGTACTTCATGTCCCCGGCCGCGCCCACTTCGAGGTTGGCGCGCTGCAGACGGCCCGTGGTCGGGATCAGCGCGCTGTCGCGACTGTCACGGCCCCAGCCGATGCTCAGCGGAACACCCCAGACGCTCTTCTGGTCACAGTTGACCACCAGCAGGCCCGTGGCATCCTTCTGGCACTGGAAATAGGCAAGGTAAGACGGCGGCGTGTACAGGCCGGAGAATGCAGTCGAACTGTTGGGATCGAACGCATAGCGTTCGAGACCGATGCCGAAGAAGACGGTATCGACTTCGCTGAACGGCACGCCAAAACGGATGGAAGCGCCCTGGTTCACCAGTTTGTAGTCGCCATCGGTGGAGGTCTGATACGGGCGCGTCGTGGTGTGGTAGAGGCTGATCGTGCGCGAGATGCCGTCCGGCGTGAAGTAAGGGTCGGTCGTGGTCACCGACAGCGTGCGGTTGTACTTGCTGGTGTTGACCTGCACGCCCAGGAAGTTACCCGAGCCGAACACGTTTTCCTGCGAGATACCGAAGGTCAGCGCGACCTTTTCGGCGCTCGAGTAGCCGGCGCCGAGTTGCAGGCTGCCGGTGGGCTTTTCAGCCACGTTGACGGTCAGGTCCACCTGGTCGGGCGAGCCGGGCACTTCCTGCGTTTCGACGTTCACTTCAGTGAAGAAGCCCAGGCGGTCCACGCGGTCGCGCGACAGCTTGATCTTGTCGCCGTCGTACCAGGAGGCTTCGTACTGGCGGAACTCGCGACGGATGACTTCGTCGCGGGTCTTGTTGTTGCCGCCCACCGAGACGCGACGCACGTACACGCGGCGCGAGGGCTCGGCCTGCAGCGTGAGCGCCACGCGGTTGTTCGCGCGGTCGATGTCGGGGCGCGCCTGCACGCGTGCGAACGCATAGCCGAAGGTGCCGAAATAGTCGTTGAAGGCCTTGGTGGTCTCGGTGACCTGCTCGCCGTTGTAGGGCTCGCCCGGCTTGATGGTGATGAGCGACTTGAACTCGTCGTCGCGGCCGAGGTAGTTGCCGTCGAGCTTGACGCTCGACACCACGAACTTCTCGCCTTCGCTGATGTTCACGGTCACCGTCAGGTCCTTGCGGTCCGGCGAAATGGCGACCTGGGTCGAGTCGATGCGGAACTCGAGGTAGCCGCGGGTGATGTAGTACGAGCGCAGCGTTTCGAGGTCGGCGTTGAGCTTGGCGCGCGAATACTGGTTCGACTTGGTGTACCAGCTCATGAAGCCGCCGCTGTCCTGATCGAACAGGCTCAGCAGCGTCGATTCGCTGAAGGCCTTGTTGCCGACCACGTGCACTTCGCGGATGCGGGCCGACTCGCCTTCGGTCACGGTGAAGGTCAGGTTGACGCGGTTGCGCTCGATGGGCGTGACAGTGGTCACGACCTGCGCGTTGTAGAGACTGCGGCTCACGTACTGGCGCTTGAGCTCCTGCTCGGCGCGGTCAGCCAGTGCCTTGTCGTAGGGACGGCCATCGGTCAGGCCGACTTCGCGCAGCGCCTTCTGCAGCGCGGCCTTGTCGAATTCCTTGGTGCCGACGAAATCGACGTCTGCAATGGTCGGTCGCTCTTCGACGATCACCACCAGCACGTTGCCGTTCACGTCGATGCGCACATCCTTGAACAACCCCAGGTCGAACAGCGCACGGATGGCGGCGGAACCGCGCTCGTCGCTGTAGGTATCGCCCACGCGCAGCGGCAGCGACGCGAAGATCGTACCGGCTTCGACGCGTTGCAGACCTTCGACGCGAATGTCGCGCACCGTGAAAGGCTCTACGGCCCAGGCTGCCGTGGCTGCGAGCGCACTGGCAACCACCGCGGCAACGCTACGCAGGCGAAAGCGACTGAAGTTTTTGTTCATCTGAGAATTGAGCCGGCACGGAAAGGGCCGGGCAGAAAGTTAACCAAAGAGCCGTGTGACGTCGTTGAAGAGTGCGACCGACATCATGACCAGCAGCAGGGCCACACCCCCGCGCTGAAGCCGTTCCATCCAAGCGTCGGAGACGCTCTTGCCGGTCAGGCCCTCCCAAAGATAATACATCAGGTGTCCCCCATCGAGGACCGGCAGCGGCATGAGATTGAGGACTCCGAGGCTCACGCTGATGAGCGCCAGGAAGACCAGATACTGAGTAAAACCGAGGCTTGCGGACTTGCCAGCGTAGTCGGCAATCGTGAGTGGACCGCTCAGGTTCTTGAGCGAAGCCTCGCCGATGACCATCTTGCCCATCATGCGCACGGTCAGCGCGGACACCTCCCAGGTGCGCACCACACCACGCCAGACACCGTCGACCAGCCCCTGGCGCACCGTCACCATTTCGGGCGGCGCACCAACATAGGCGCCGATGCGTCCCACCTTGACGCCGCCCTCTTCCCGCACCTCGGGCTTCACGTCGATCTTGAGCGGCTGGCCGCCGCGCTCGACCTGCCAGGCCTGGGTGCGCGGCTGGTCGCCGTCGACCGACGCCCGGATCACCTCGCGCAGCTGCTGCCCGTCGACGATGGCCGTGTCGCCGATGGCGCGCACCACGTCGCCGTTGTGCAGGCCGGCGCTTTCCGCCGCACTGCCGGCCATGACTTCGCCGATCTCGGGTCGGGTCAGGGGTGCCACCACGCCGATCTTGCGAAACATCTGCGGATCGGCGTCCTTGGTCTCCATGCGGCTCAGCGGCAGCACCAGCTGGCGCGCCGGCCGGCCGGCTTCCCCTGCGACTTCGAGCGTCAGGTCATGGCCATCGAGCGCGCCACGCGTCATGCGCCAGCGCAGATCCTCGAAGGACTGAACCGGCGACAGGTCGCCATCGAAGCCCGCTTGCGTGATGTGCTCGCCGCCGCGCAGGCCCGCCGCTTCGGCCAGAGAGGCGGCCACCGGCCGCGCGAGCTTGGCGACCGGCTCCTGCACGCCGATCCAGTTGACGGCCGTGTAAAGCACGACAGCCAGCAGCAGATTGGCGATCGGCCCCGCCGCAACAATGGCCGCTCGGGAACGCAAAGGCTGGGTGTTGAAGGCGCGATGGCGCTCTTCAGGTGCGACCGGCCCCTCGCGCTCGTCGAGCATCTTGACGTAGCCGCCGAACGGGAATGCACCGATGACGAACTCGGTCTGTTGCCCCGGATGCTGGCGCTTGGGCTGCCAGCGCAGCAGCGCCTTGCCGAATCCGACGGAGAAGCGCTCCACCTTGACGCCGCAGGCAACAGCGACGCGGTAGTGTCCGTATTCGTGCACCGCGATCAGGACACCGAGTGCGACCACAAAGGCTATGACAGTGAGCAGCATCGGGGTCCTTGGTCTCTACGGAGGGTCGTCAGGTCAGGCTGCGAAACGCAGCGCCGCGGCATTGGCCGCCGCACGGGCGCTGGCATCGATCGCCAGCAGGTCGGCCAGCGATGCCGGCTTGGAGGGGGCGACCCTTTCCAAAGTTTCCATGTTGACCGCATGTATGCAATCAAAACGCAGGCGGCGGTTCAGGAAAGCTTCAACTGCGACCTCATTGGCGGCATTGAGCACCGCCGTCGTGCCCGGCGCGGCGCGCAGCGCGTGCCATGCCAGGCCCAGTCCGGGAAAGAGTGCTGCGTCGGGCGCATCGAAAGTCAACGAGGCCATCTGGCGGAAGTCGAGCCGCGCCGCACCGCTCTCAATGCGCTCAGGCCAAGCCAGGCCCACCGCGATCGGCACCCGCATGTCGGGCGTGCCGAGCTGGGCGATGACCGAAGCATCGGTGAACTGCACCATCGAGTGCACCACGCTCTGCGGATGAATGACGACCTCGATCTGATCAGGCGCGACGCCGAACAGGTGACGTGCCTCGATCACTTCGAGGGCCTTGTTCATCATGGTGGCCGAGTCGACCGAAATCTTGCGGCCCATGACCCAGTTCGGATGGGCGCAGGCCTGTTCGGGCGTCACCGTACCCAGGGTTTCCGGCGCACGAGTACGGAACGGGCCACCCGATGCGGTCAGGATGATCTTGTCGATACGCCGCGCCCAGGTGGACGGGTCTTCAGGCAGCGACTGGAAGATGGCCGAATGCTCGCTGTCGATAGGCAGCAACGTCGCGCCGCCTTCGCGCACGGTACGCATGAAGAGTTCGCCGCCGACGACCAGCGCTTCCTTGTTGGCCAGCAGCAGCCGCTTGCCAGCGCGCGCGGCGGCCAGGCAAGGGCCAAGGCCCGCCGCACCGACGATGGCGGCCATCACAGCATCGACCTCGTCGTGAGACGCTATCGTTTCGAGAGCATCATCGCTCGCCAGAACAACCGTTTTCAGGCTGTTCTGCTTCAACTTTTTAGCCAGCAACGCAGCATGCGGCGCACTGGCCATCACGGCGAACCGGGGCGAGAACTGAGCGCACTGCGCCAGCAACTCATCGACCTTGGTAGCCGCCGAAAGGGCAAACACCTCGAAACGCTCGGGGTGCCGCGAAATGACGTCGAGCGTGCTCACGCCGACCGAACCGGTCGAGCCGAGCACCGTGACGCGTTGTCTTCTGGGTGTGTTCACAGGAAAGCCAGCATCATGGCAATGGGAAGCGCCGGCAAGAGGGCATCCACGCGGTCGAGGACGCCGCCGTGGCCGGGCAGCAGCCGGCTGCTGTCCTTGGCGCCGGCGCTGCGCTTGATGAGAGATTCGACGAGGTCACCCACGACGCTCATGGCCGCGAGGAACAGCGCGGCGAGCAGCAAAAGCCACCAGCCCCGCTCGTTGAGACGGGTATAGAGGCTGGCCACGGTCGCGCCGGTGGCCTTGTCGGCCCAGACCCAGGCAAAGGCCAGCACCACCACGCCGATCATTCCGCCCCACACACCTTCCCAGCTCTTGCCGGGACTGATCGCGGGCGCGAGCTTGTTGCGGGTGAACTTCAGGCCGAAGGCGCGGCCGGCGAAATAGGCGAACACGTCGGCCACCCACACCAGCACCAGGATCGACAGCAGGAAGTTGATGCCGATCATGCGTGCCTGCACTGCAGCGAGCCATGCCACCCACAGCGCCAGCAAACCGCCGACCAGCCGCAGCCCGCGCGGAATACGGGGCCAGCCCGGCACTGCCACTCGCAGCAGCGCTGCGCCGCCCAGCACCCAGGCCGCACTGGCCAGGGTCCACATCAAGACCAACGGCTGCTCCAGCAGTCCCAGCCACCAGGACAGCGCGCACAGCACCACCGTTTCAACGCCGAGAAACACCGACAGCCGTTGGCCGTATCCATTCAGACGCCCCCACTCCCAGGCGCCAGCGCCGATCAACACCAGCATGACGCAGGCGAAGGGGATGTAGTTTCGATAGAACAGCGCTGGCAGCAGGATCGCGAGCAGCACGATCGCCGTAAGGATGCGTTGTTTGAGCATGCGGGAAGTTGTCAGGCCCTCAGGCCGTGGCGGTCTTGACCTGTGCCGAGGTTTGGCCGAAGCGCCGCTCACGGCCCTGGAACGCGGCAATGGCCTCGTCCAGCGCAGCTTCGTCGAATTCGGGCCACAGCTTGTCGCTGAAGAAAAGCTCGGCGTAGGCACTCTGCCAGAGCAGGAAGTTGGACAACCGCTGCTCGCCGCCCGTGCGGATGAACAGGTCGGGGTCGGGCACATGGGCCAGGGCCATGGCGCGGTCGAGGCTCGCCTCGGTGATCGCATCGCCCTGCGCCACCAGCCTGGCGGCGGCCTGCGCGATGTCCCAGCGGCCGCCGTAGTTGAAGCAGACGTTGAGCACCATGCGTGTGTTGTGCGCCGTGGCTTCCTCGGCATCGACCAGGCCCTTCACCATCTTCGGCGACAGGCCGGCCCGCTCGCCGACGAAATGCAGCCGCACGCCATCGGCGCTGAGCTTGGGCACCTCGCGGGCCAGTGCACCGACCATCAGGTCCATGAGGCCGGAGACTTCCTCGACGGGACGATTCCAGTTCTCGGACGAGAACGCGAACACCGTGAGCACGCCCACGCCGCGGTCGGCACAGGCCCTGACGCAGCGGCGCAGCGATTCGACACCCTGCTTGTGCCCCGCGACGCGGGGCAGGAAGCGCCGCGTGGCCCAACGGCCGTTGCCGTCCATGACGATGGCAACGTGGTGGGGAATGCGTGGCGCTGAAGAGGCCATGACAGGCCTCAAACGGCCATGATCTCCGCTTCCTTGGCCGCGACCAGGCGGTCGATTTCCGCGATGTGGCGGTCGGTGACCTTCTGGATCTCGGCCTCGGCGCGCTTCTGGTCGTCTTCCGACGCCAGCTTGTCCTTGACCAGCTTCTTGACCGACTCGTTCGCATCGCGGCGCAGGTTACGCGTGGCGACCTTGGCGGTTTCGCCTTCGTTGCGGACCAGCTTGGTCATTTCCTTGCGGCGCTCTTCGCTCATGGCGGGCAGCGGCACGCGGATCAGGTCGCCCATGGAGGCGGGGTTCAGGCCCAGGTCGCTTTCGCGGATGGCCTTCTCGATCTTGGCGCCCATGCCCTTTTCCCAAGGCTGGACGCTGATGGTGCGCGAATCGAGCACCGACACGTTGGCCACCTGGCTCAACGGCACCTGCGAGCCGTAGTACTCGACATGGATCGAGTCGAGCAGCGCAGAGTTGGCGCGGCCGGTACGGATCTTCGTAAGGTTGTTCTGGAATGCGGCGAGCGACTGATTCATCTTCGCGTCGGTCGCATTGCGGATATCTGCAATGGTCATCTCAAATACTCCTAGGCATGCACCAGCGTGCCCTCGTCCTCGCCCATGACGACGCGCTTGAATGCGCCGTTCTTGAGAATCGAGAACACCTTGATCGGCAACTTCTGGTCGCGGCACAGCGCGAAGGCCGTGGCGTCCATGATGCCGAGATTTTTTGCGATCGCCTCGTCGAAGCTGAGCGAGACATAGCGCGTTGCGTCGGGGTTGGTCTTGGGATCGGCGGTGTAGACGCCGTCGACCTTGGTCGCCTTGAGCACCAGTTCGGCACCGATCTCGGCACCGCGCAGCGCAGCGGCCGTGTCGGTGGTGAAGAACGGGTTACCCGTGCCGGCTGCGAACACCACGACCTTACCCTCTTCGAGGTACTGCAGGGCCTTGGGGCGCACATAGGGCTCGACCACCTGCTCGATGGCAATGGCGGACATCACACGAGCCACGAGGCCCTGTTTGTCCATTGCATCGGCCAGCGCCAGCGAGTTCATGACCGTGGCCAGCATGCCCATGTAGTCGGCCGTGGCGCGGTCCATGCCGACCGAGCCCCCCGCGACGCCGCGGAAGATGTTGCCTCCACCGATCACGACCGCCACCTGCACGCCCATGTTCACGACCTCGGCCACCTCCTGCACCATTCGCACGATGGTCGCGCGGTTGATGCCGAAGGCGTCATCGCCCATCAACGCCTCTCCCGACAGCTTCAACAAGATTCGCTTGTGGGCTGGGCGGGCATCAGACATGGGCAATTTCCTTTGGTTGGACTGGGACGAGTGTAAAACGTAGCGATGAAAAAACGGCGGCGCGCGTGGGCGCACCGCCGTTGAGCCTTAAAGGCTTAAGCAGCAGCCTTGGCCGCTGCAACTTGCGCGGCCACCTCGGCTGCGAAGTCGTCAACTTTCTTCTCAATGCCTTCGCCGACCACGTAAAGGGTGAAGCCCTTGATCGTGGTGCTGGCGGCCTTGAGCATCTGCTCGACGGTCTGCTTGTCGTTCTTCACGAACGGCTGGTTGTGCAGCGAGACTTCCTTGAGGAACTTCTGCACGCCGCCTTCGATGCGCTTGGCAACGATGTCGTCCGGCTGCGGCTTCTTGCCCTCGGCTTCGGCGGTCTTGCGGTCTTCGTCGGCCTTGCCCTTGGCAACTGCGCGCTCTTTTTCGATCAGGTCGGCAGGCACGTCCGATGCCTGAATGGCGACCGGCTTCATGGCGGCGATGTGCATCGCCACGTCCTTGGCCGACGTGTCGTCACCTTCGAACTCGACCATCACGCCGATGCGCGTGCCGTGCAGGTACGAAGCCAGCTTGCCGTTGCCAGCGAAGTGCTTGAAGCGGCGAAAGCTCATGTTCTCGCCGATCTTGCCGATCAGGCCCTTGCGCACGTCTTCGAGCGTGGGGCCGAAGCCGTCTTGCTCATAGGCGAGTGCGCCCAGCGCAGCGATGTCCGCGGGGTTGTTCTTCGCGACCAGCATGGCGGCGGCGTTGGCCAGGGCCAGGAAGCTGTCGTTCTTGGTGACGAAGTCGGTTTCGCAGTTGATTTCGATCATGCCGCCGGCAGCGCCGTCGACAAAAGCCGTGACCACGCCTTCAGCGGTGATGCGACCCGATGCCTTGCCAGCCTTGTTGCCGAGCTTGATGCGCAGCAGCTCTTCGGCCTTTTCCATGTTGCCGTCGGCCTCCGTCAGGGCCTTCTTGCACTCCATCATCGGCGCGTCGGTCTTTGCGCGCAGTTCGCCGACCATGCTTGCGGTGATTGCAGCCATTTGTGGTATCTCCGTAAATCCAAAAATCAGGTTAAAAAAAAGGGGCACCAAAGCCCCTTCTTCAGGCTCGCAGGCGCGCCAATCAGGCCGAAGCGCCTTCTTCGACTTCGACGAATTCGTCGCCATTGCCTTCGGCGATGGCCTTGACCACGTCACCGGTGGCGCTGTTGCGGCCTTCGATGATCGCGTCGGCGATGCCGCGGGCGTACAGCGTGACAGCCTTCGACGAGTCGTCGTTGCCAGGGATCACGTAGTCGATGCCTTCGGGCGAGTGGTTGGAGTCAACCACGCCGATCAGCGGAATGCCGAGCTTCTTGGCTTCGGCCACGGCGATCTTGTGGAAGCCCACGTCGATCACGAAGATGGCGTCGGGCAGCGCGGCCATATCCTGGATGCCGCCGATGTCCTTTTCGAGCTTCTCGATTTCGCGCGAGAAGGTCAGTTGCTCCTTCTTGCTCAGCGAGTCGAGGCCAGCTTCCTGCTGGGCCTTCATGTCCTTCAGACGCTTGATCGAGGTCTTGACGGTCTTGAAGTTGGTCAGCATGCCGCCGAGCCAGCGGGTGTCGACGAAGGGCACGCCGGCGCGACGGGCTTCTGCCGCCACGATTTCACGGGCCTGGCGCTTCGTGCCGACCATCAGGATCGTGCCGCGGTTAGCGGTGAGCTGCTTGGCGTACTTCATCGCGTCCTGGAACATCGGGAGCGACTTTTCCAGGTTGATGATGTGAATCTTGTTGCGATGACCGAAGATGTACGGGGCCATCTTGGGGTTCCAGAAGCGGGTTTGGTGACCGAAATGGACACCTGCTTCCAGCATTTCGCGCATGGTGGTAGACATTGAAATTACTCCAAAGGTTGGGTCTAAAATCCAGCCCGTTTTGTGCTCTTTTCGAATGGAGTCACAACACCTTGATTGGGCCGGTTTGCGGATGTGTTTGACTGGGTGCAACGGGAGCCGTCGCTCAGCCAGCGAAACCCAAAGAGTATAGCACGGCCGTCGCCCCTCCTCCCTGAACCCGAGCTGCTTGCACAGCCTCTGCCCCACTCATGAACGACCTTCACGCCACCCGTCTCGACCTTCTGGCAGGTGGCTCCGATGCACGCACCGAAATGGAGCGCGCCATCGGCATCGCCCAGTCCCCGGTCTGCGCGCACGTCTTCACCCGCACCATGTTCGACGAAGCCCGCCAGGCGGCCGCTGCGTCGAACCCCGACAGCCGGCTTTCGGGTCTCGCCTTCACCGCCAAGGACCTGTTCGACATCCAGGGCCAGCCAACGCCGGCCGGCTCCGTGGTCCTGGCCCATGCACCAACCGCCAGGGCCGATGCCCTCGCCGTGGCGCGGCTGCGCGCCGCGGGCGGCGTGCTGACCGGCCGCACCAACATGTCGGAGTTCGCCTTCTCGGGCGTCGGCGTCAACCCGCACCACGGCACGCCGGCCAACGTGAGCGATGCCGCCACGCCGCGCGTTCCGGGCGGCTCGTCATCCGGCGCCGCGATCTCGGTGGCCAGCGGGGCCGCGTTCATCGGCCTGGGCTCCGACACCGGCGGCTCGATCCGCATCCCGGCGGCGCTGAATGGCATCGTCGGCTTCAAGAACACGGCCCGGCTGACGCCCGCCGACGGCGCGCTGCCGCTCTCAACCACTCTGGACACTGTCTGCGCCATGACGCGCTCGGTTCGCGACGCCATCACCGCGCACGAGATCCTCGCGGCCCGGCGAGTGACCGCCGGCAACGCCCCTCTGGCCGCCTACAGGCTGGCCGTGGTGAAGAACGTCTTCTTCGACGGCATCGAACCCGCCGTATCCACCGCCTTCGAGCGCTCGCTGAAGGCGCTCCGCGCAGCCGGCGCCCGCATCGTGGAAATCGAACTGCCCGAACTCGCCGAGTTGGCCACCATCAATGCCACCGGCGGCTTCTCGGCCGCCGAGTCGCACGCTTGGCACCGCCTGTTGCTGGAGCGCAGCGGTGCAGGCTACGACCCGCGCGTGGCCCAGCGCATCCTGCGCGGCGCCACGATGAAGGCGCATGAATACATCGACCTGATCAATGCCCGTCGCGACTGGATCGCCCGAGTCGAAACCGCGCTCGCCCCGTTCGACGCCGTGCTGTCGCCGACAGTGCCGATCACCGCGCCGCCCATCGCCAGCGTGGCGCCGGGCACCGAACGCGACGACGAATTCTTCCGCGTCAATGCATTGCTGCTGCGCAACCCGTCGATCATCAATATGCTCGACGGCTGCGCGATCTCGCTGCCCTGCCACGCCGACGGCGAACTGCCGGTTGGCCTGATGCTGTGGCATGCCGCACTGCACGACGACGCCGTGCTTGCTGTAGCACTCCAGACCGAGCGCGCGCTGCAAAATTAACGGCTGACATTGCCCGCCTTACGGGCGTCAGCCATCTCTCTTATTCAGAACATTCAATGAAAATCGCGATCGTGGGCGCCGGCATCATCGGCGTCACCACCGCCTGGGAACTGGTTTCCGACGGCCATGAAGTGACCGTGTTCGAGCGCAGGGGCGCCGCCGCAGAAGAAGCCAGCTTCGCCAACGCCGGCGTGGTCGCTCCCGGGTACGTCACGCCGTGGGCCGCCCCCGGCATGCGCGGCAAGGTGCTGCGCTCGCTGCTGTCCTCGCACGGCGCCATCAAGCTGCGCTGGCCGCTGGGCTCGCGCGATCTCGGCTGGCTGTCGCGCTGGCAGAAAGCCTGCAAGCTCGAAACCTACCTGGCCAACCGCGCCCGCATGCAGCGCCTGGCCTTCTACAGCCGCAACCGGCTGCACGAGGTGACCGAGGCGCGCGAGCTCAGCTACGAACGCAGCGACGGCTACCTGGTGCTGCTGCGTTCCAAGCGCGACAAGAAACTGGTGCAAGCCGGGTTGGAGGTGCTGCGCTCGGCGGGCAGCGTCTTCAAGGAAATCGACGCCGACGAGGCCCGGCTGATCGAGCCTGCCCTCAACCCCGATACCCCCCTTGCAGGCGCCATCCACCTGCCCGAAGACGAAGTGGCCAACTGCCGCCAGTTCGCGCTGCTGCTCAAGTGGGAGGCCGAGTCGTTCGGCGCGCAGTTTCATTTCAACTGCGACATCGCACCGCTGAGCCGCGCGGCGCCCACCTCGCTGTCGCTGGCGAGCGGCTCCGACCCCGTGCGCTACGACGCAGTCGTGGTGTGCGCCGGCCTGGCTTCGGCCGCGCTGCTGCGGCCGCTGGGCCTGCGCATCCCGATGGCCCCGGTCTACGGCCACTCGGTGAGCGCGCCGATCCGCGAGCCGCTCAACGCGCCGCGCAGCGCGGTGATGGACGAGCGCTACAAGGTCGCCATCTCCCGCCTGGGCCAGCGCGTGCGGGTGGCTGGCAGCGCGGAGATCGGCGGCTCGCTCGACACGATGAACCCGGCCGCGGTGCAAACGCTCTACAAGGTGCTGCACGACTGGTTCCCGGGTGCGGCAACGCTGCAGTCCGGCGTCCAGCAATGGAAAGGCGCACGGCCAATGCTGCCGGACGGCCCACCGGTGCTGGGTGCCAGCGGTATTCCCGGCGTGTGGCTCAACCTCGGCCATGGGTCGAGCGGCTGGGCGCTGTCGTGCGGCAGCGCGCGCGTGCTGGGCGACCTGATTGCTGGACAGGACCCGGGCATCGACCTCGAAGGACTCGGGGTCGAACGGCTCAGTCTTTAGGACCCCACCGGCGCAGGGCCTCGGGGCTCGCCGGCTGCTCTACAGGCAGCGCGGGCTCCGGCGGTGGGCGAAGCCTGCTCGCAATCCATCCCAGCAGTCCGGGGCTGAGCAGCGCAAAGAAAATCAGGCACAGCGCAGCGGCACCCAGCAGGGCCAGACGCATCAGGCCGGAAGCCGTTTCACCCGGGACGTCGAACCACCGGATCACGCTGCAGCCGAAGCCGACATTGGCGGCCCAGGCCACGTCCCGCAGAGACACCCACCGCTTCAGCTCTGCCAGCAGGAAGACGCCCCATACGGCGCACAACAGGCCCAGAACCCATCCCAGCCCTGCAATCCACGCCATCGTCGCAGCGAGGAAAAAGACAAGCGCTGCGAAAAGCAGGACAAGCAGCCAACCGACGCCTTTGAAGCTCATCCCCGGATGATAGGGAGACAGCACGGCGGCACAATGCGCCGATGCAACGCATCACCTCCGCCACCGCTGCCGAGTTGTTCGACATCGCCGCCACGCGCCGCATCGAGCGTGCCGCTGCGGCCGCCCTGCCCGCCCACACGCTGATGCAGCGCGCCGGCCTTGCGGTAGCGCGGCTCGCGATGGCGATTGCGCCGCATGCGCGGACGATCTGGGTGGCCTGCGGGCCGGGAAACAACGGCGGCGATGGTTTCGAGGCGGCCGCGCAGTTGCGTCACCGGGGCTTCTTTCCTGTCGTCACATTCCTGGGAGATGAAAGCCGCTTGCCGCCGGACGCCAAGGCTTCGCTGCAGCGTGCCCGCGATGCGGGCGTCACCTTTGCATCGACGCCGCCTTCGGCCTATGAACTGGCCATCGACGCGCTGCTCGGCATCGGATCGACGCGGCCGCCCGAAGGCACGATGGCCGAGTGGCTGGCGAAGATGCATGCGAGCGGCCAACCCGTGCTCTGCGTCGACGTGCCATCGGGGTTGAATGCGGACACCGGCACGCTGCCTCTCGGCACCAACCACACGCAAGCGTCGGCCCGCACCTGCATCACCTTTCTCACATTGAAGCCCGGCCTGTTCACTGCCCAGGGCCGTGATGCCGCGGGCACGGTGTGGTTCGACGATCTGGGTTGCAGCGCGTTCAAGGATCAACCCGTGGCCCGAATCGCCGGAGCACCCGCCGCACAGCCGCGCACCCATGCCTCGCACAAGGGTAGCTACGGCGATGTCGCGGTGATCGGCGGAGCGTCCGGCATGGCGGGCGCCGCCTTGCTGGCCGGCTCGGCGGCACTTCATGGCGGCGCGGGACGCGTGTTCGTCGGCTTGCTCGACCCGAGCGCGGCCCCCGTCGACACCGCGCAACCCGAACTGATGCTGCGCGACGCCCGAACGCTCGACCTGTCAGGCATGACGGCGGTGTGCGGCTGCGGCGGTGGAGAGGCGGTGCAAGAACTGCTGCCGCGCGTGCTCTCGACGGCGGCCGCTTTGGTGCTCGATGCCGACGCGCTCAATGCCATCGCAGCCGATGGCGCACTGCAAGCACAGCTGACGTCCCGGGGGAAAAGCGGATCGCCCACCGTGATCACGCCCCATCCGCTGGAAGCTGCGCGCCTGCTGGGCTGTACGGTCGGCGACGTTCAGGCCGACAGGCTAGCCGCAGCCCGCCAACTCGCCGCACGCTTCGGTGTCGTGGTCGTGCTCAAGGGTTCGGGCACCGTCATTGCAGGCGCCGCCGAAACCCTGCCAGTCATCAACTTGACCGGCAATGCCAGCCTCGCGACTGCAGGCACCGGCGACGTGCTGGCCGGCATGATCGGCGCGGCGCTGGCCATGCGCCAGCCTGCTTTCGAAGCAGCGCGCGAAGCCGTCTGGCAACACGGCCACATCGCCGACACATGGCCGGCCGATGCAGCCCCGCTCACGGCCGGCACGCTGGCCCGCCGCGCGCCCGCCTGACGCGAGCTTTTTAGCCGCGCCCGACGAAGGGCATCTTCGTCGCCATGATGGTGTGGAACAGCACGTTGGCCTCCAGCGGCAGGTTCGCCATGTAGAGCACCGACTGGCCCACGATCTTGACGTCGATCAGCGGCTCGATCGCGAGTTCGCCATTGGCCTGCGGCACGCCCTTGGCCATGCGCGCGGCCAGTTCGGTCATGGCGTTGCCCACGTCCACCTGCCCCACGGCGATGTCGTACTTGCGGCCGTCGAGCGACGCGGTCTTGGTCAGGCCTTCGACCGCGTGCTTGGTCGCCGTGTAGGCGGCCGAGTTCGGCCGTGGCGCGGTGGCCGAGATGGAGCCGTTGTTGATGATGCGGCCACCCATCGGCGTCTGCGCCTTCATCGTGCGGAACGCCTGCTGGATACAGAAGAACATGCCGGTCAGGTTGATGTCGACCACACCTTGCCATTGCTCGGGCGTCCAGTCTTCGAACGGGCCCGGCGGGTTGCCCACGCCGGCGTTGTTGAACAGCAGGTCGACGCGGCCGAAGCGCTCGACGGTGGCGGCGAACAGGGCCTGCACCGAGTCCGCATTGGACACGTCGGTCGACACCGCGAAGGCGCGCGCACCGGCACCCGATTCTTGCGCCACCTGTTCCAGCGGCTCCAGGCGGCGCCCCGCCAGAACCACGCTCCAGCCATCACCCAGCAACGCCAGCGCGGCGGCGCGGCCGATGCCGGAACCCGCACCCGTGACGATGGCGATGCGGCCCTTGTTGTCTTCAGCGCTCATGCTGTCTGTCTCTTTCTCTTTTCGGTTTGTCGATGGTTCGTGCGGCGTGCGAGGCTTTCTTCAGCGGCGCGGCTTGCGCCCCTTCATCTTGTTGGCGGCCTTCTTGACCGCCGACTTGAAGGCCTGCATCGCCGACTGCGGCCCGGCCGTGGCCGAGGTGCCGCGCTCTGCGCGCGACTCGGCGCTGCCGGCCTCAGCCTTGTGACGCGTGCTGCGCTTGGCCGAGGCCTTGACCGGCACGCCCGATGATGCCGCACCCTTGTCCTTCATGGCACGGGCCGTGAGCTCTTCGCCTTCGCGCACGAGGCGGAAGTCGATCTTGCGGCCGTCCAGGTCGACGCGGCTCACCTGAACTCGCACCCGCGTGCCGATGGCATAGCGGATGCCGGTGCGCTCGCCGCGCAGCTCCTGGCGCATCTCGTCGAACTTGAAATACTCGCCGCCAAGCTCGGTGATGTGCACCAAGCCCTCGACATACATCGCATCAAGCGTGACGAAGATGCCGAAGGTCGTGGCCGCAGTGACCACGCCGCCGTATTCCTCGCCGAGGTGCTCGCGCATGTACTTGCACTTGAGCCAGGCCTCGACGTCGCGGCTGGCCTCGTCGGCGCGGCGTTCGTTGGCGCTGCAATGCAGGCCTGCGGCTTCCCATGCCAGCACTTCCTTGGTGGGAGCGACAGTGGCCTTCTGCGGCTTGCTGGTTGGCGCTTTCACGCGCGACGCGAGCCGCTTGGCCAGCTTGGCATGCGCCTCGCCGGGCGTGGGCAGCATCGGCAGCTGGTAGCGCGTCTTCGACAGGATCGCCTTGATCACGCGGTGCACCAGCAGGTCCGGATAGCGCCGAATCGGGCTCGTGAAGTGCGTGTAGGCCTCGTAGGCCAGGCCGAAGTGGCCGCTGTTGATCGGCGTGTAGATCGCCTGCTGCATCGATCGCAGCAGCATGGTGTGGATCTGCTGCGCGTCGGGGCGCTCCTTGGTCGCATCGGCAATGGCCTGGAACTCGCCCGGCTTGGGATCATCGGTGATGCTCAGGCCGACACCCATCGCCTTCAGGTAGCCGCGCAGGATTTCCTTCTTCTCGGGCGTCGGGCCTTCGTGCACGCGGTACAGGCCCGGGTGCTTGCCTTCGGCGATGAAGTCGGCGCTGCAGACGTTGGCCGCGAGCATTGCCTCTTCGATCAGGCGGTGCGCCTCGTTGCGCGTGCGCGGCACGATCTTTTCGATGCGGCCGGCGTCGTCGCAGATGATCTGCGTCTCGGTGGTTTCGAAGTCGACCGCGCCACGCTTGCCGCGCTGCTTGAGCAGCGCCTTGTAGACGTCGGCGAGGTTCAGCAGGTCCTTGACGCGGTCCTTGCGCTTGGCAGCTTCGGGGCCGCGCGTGTTGCCGAGGATGGCAGCCACCTCGGTGTACGTGAAGCGCGCATGGCTGAACATCACGGCCGGGTAGAACTGGTACGCGTAGATCTCGCCGTCGGCCGCGACCAGCATGTCGCACACCATGCACAGGCGCTCGACCTCGGGGTTGAGCGAGCACAGGCCGTTCGACAGCTTCTCGGGCAGCATCGGAATCACGCGGCGCGGAAAGTACACGCTGGTGGCGCGGTCGTAGGCGTCGATGTCGATGCCCGAGCCGGTCTGCACATAGGCGCTGACGTCGGCAATGGCAACCAGCAGGCGCCAGCCCTTGCCGCGGCCCACCTTCGCGGGTTCGCAGTACACGGCATCGTCGAAGTCGCGCGCGTCTTCACCGTCGATGGTGACGAGCGGAATGTCGGTAAGGTCGACGCGTCCCTTCTTGTCGGCGGGACGGACCTTCTCGGGCAATGCCTTGGCTTCGGCCAGGCACTCCGCGGAAAACTCGTGCGGCACGCCGTACTTGCGCACGGCGATCTCGATCTCCATGCCGGGGTCGTCGATCTCGCCCAGCACTTCTTTCACGCGGCCAACGGGCTGGCCGAACAGAGCCGGCGGCTCGGTGAGTTGCACGACAACCACCTGCCCCACCTTCGCGGGACCGGTTGCGCCCTTGGGAATCAGGACGTCCTGGCCGTAGCGCTTGTCTTCCGGTGCAACGAGCCAGATGCCGCCTTCGTGCAACAGGCGGCCGATGATGGGCTGCTCGGGACGCTCGACGATTTCCACCACGCGCCCTTCGGGGCGACCGCGGCGGTCCTGACGCACGACGCGCGCCTTGACGCGGTCCTTGTGCAACACCGCGCGCATTTCGTTCGGCGGCAGGTAGATGTCTGCTTCACCGTCGTCGCGCTGCACGAAGCCGTGCCCATCGCGATGTCCTTGAACAGTTCCTTCGAATTCATCCAGCAAGCCGCTGGAAGTGACATTATTTTTGATATGATCTCCTTCTTTCCTGAAATTCAAAACATTGCTGCTTCGGCAGCTCTGTGGGCCCAGATGGCGGAATTGGTAGACGCACTAGTTTCAGGTACTAGCGAGTAACATCGTGGAGGTTCGAGTCCTCTTCTGGGCACCAAGTTTAAACAGACCTTTACCAGGTCATTCGATTCAAGCCACCGGCCTCCGGTGGCTTTTTTCATGGCCGTTTGAATTCGCATCAAACGCTCGATGCAGCCTTCACAAGCGAGGCCAAGCAGACGATGGAGCTTCTCCACACGCTTCGAGACGACGGAATTGCCGGGCCAAATTGTGTATACTCGTAGCCTTTGCTGAAAAGCAGAACAAGCCCAGATGGCGGAATTGGTAGACGCACTAGTTTCAGGTACTAGCGAGTAACATCGTGGAGGTTCGAGTCCTCTTCTGGGCACCAAATTCAAGCAGACCCTTACCAGGTCATTCGATTCAAGCCACCGGCCTCCGGTGGCTTTTTTCTTGTCCATTCGAATCCGCATCAAACGGGCAATGCGATCAGGTCGTGGCCCTCGGCACCCACGATGCGCGCGCGGGTGAATTCACCCACCTTCAGCGTCTTGCTGATCTTCTCGGGCGGCAGCAGGCGAACCGTGCCGTCGATCTCCGGCGCATCGGCATACGTGCGCCCCACCCCGCCCTTGCGGCCCATGCCCGGCGCCGAATCGACCAGCACCTGCATCGTCGAGCCGACGCGCCTTTGCAGCTTGGCGATTGACACCGCCTCGGCCACCTCCATGAAACGCGCGCGACGCGCCTCGCGCTCGGCTTCGGGCAGCATGCCCGGAATGTCGTTGGCGGTGGCGCCTTGGACCGGGCTGTAGGCAAAGCAACCGGCGCGGTCGATCTCGGCCTCACGGATGAAGTCGAGCAGATGCTCGAATTCCTGCTCCGTTTCGCCGGGGAACCCGGCGATGAAGGTGCTGCGAATCACGAGCTCTGGACACACCTCGCGCCAGCGCGCCAGCCGCTCCAGATTCTTCTCGCCGCTGGCCGGGCGCTTCATGCGCTTCAGCACATCGGGATGACTGTGCTGCAAGGGCACGTCGAGATACGGCAGCACCTGGCCGCTCGCCATCAACGGAATGATCTCGTCAACGCTCGGGTACGGATACACATAGTGCAGGCGAACCCAGGCGCCATATGGCTCGGCGATTTCGCCCAGCGTGCGCACCAGTTCGAGCATGCGGGTCTTGACCGGCTTGCCGTCCCAGAACCCGGTGCGGTATTTCACGTCGACGCCGTAGGCCGAGGTGTCCTGGCTGATCACCAGCAGTTCTTTCACGCCGCCTTCGAACAAGGCCTTGGCCTCGCTCAACACATCGCCGACCGGCCGCGACACGAGGTCGCCGCGCATCGAGGGAATGATGCAGAAGGTGCAGCGGTGGTTGCAGCCCTCGCTGATCTTCAGGTAGGCGTAGTGGCGCGGCGTCAGCTTGAGGCCGGCGACACCGAAAGTATTCGGCACCAGGTCGATGAAGGGATCGTGCAGCTTCGGCAGGTTCGCATGCACCGCATCCATCACCTCCTGCGTGGCGTGCGGGCCGGTCACGGCCAGCACGCTCGGGTGCATCTGGCGCACCAGATTGCCGCCCTGGTCGCCGGTCTTGGCGCCCAGACAGCCGGTGACGATCACACGGCCATTTTCTGCCAGCGCTTCGCCAATGGTGTCCAGGCTCTCCTTCACGGCATCGTCGATGAAGCCGCAGGTGTTGACGATCACCAGATCGGCACCTTCGAAAGTCTTGGCGGTTTGATAACCCTCGGCACTCAGCTGGGTCAGGATCAGTTCGGAATCGGTCAGGGCCTTGGGGCAGCCCAGGCTCACGAAACCGACCTTGGGGGCGGTCGGCGTGGCCGTACGTTCGGGGGAGGCAACTTCGCTCATATGCCTCTATTGTCCCAGCTATCGGTGACGGCAGGACATTCAGGGCCGCTTAATGCCAAAGGCCCCCAGTACCTGCTCGGTGTTTTTCTGCATCTGCTCCTGCATTTGCAGGAAAACGTTCTTCGATTGCTCGACGTAATTGCCCATCAGTCCCTGCAGCATCGGCGACTGCATGGTCATGAAGCGCGACCACATCTCGGGTGTCAGGCCTTCGGCCTTTTCGGTCAGCTGCGCCTGCACCTCTGTCATGGCCTGGATGTTCTTCTCGAGGTACGGGCCCATGTAGCCCTGCATCGCCTGCCCGTAGAAACGGATGATGTTGGCCAGCACCTGCTCGGTGAACATCGGCGCACCGCCCGCCTCTTCTTCGAGAATGATCTGCAGCAGGATGCTGCGCGTGAGGTCGTCGCCGGTCTTGGCATCGCGCACCACGAACTGGGCACTCTGGATGACCAGTTGCTTCACCTCGGTCAGCGTGATGTACGTGGATGTCTCGGTGTCGTAGAGCCTTCGGTTGGGGTACTTCTTGATCACACGCTGTACCGGCTTGACCCCGGACTTCTTGCTCTGCACTGCGGACTCCTTCACATGGACGCCCATGTCATCGGATGATTCTAGGGAGCGGTTTTGCTGCGCCGCGACAAGGTTTACCCTGACCAGACGCGGCACTTTCCTCAATCCGGCGATGTCGCGTACTCCGCGCCGCATGCATGGCAGGCAGCCGTCTCGGGTCGCTCTTCGTCGGCCTCCCGAAACCGCAGCGGGGTTTTCTGCCCGTAGACCACCCAGCAGCGCGGGCAATGTTCTTGTCCCACGGTCGGCAGATATGCGCGAGCGCGTTGCTCGGCGCGCTCTTCGGTCAGAGGCATGCCCTGGCGTTGCGCACGCACCACCTCGCGTGCCGCCATGGTGTCGGTGCGCCCACCTGCATAGTCGTTGATGCCGTAGACAGCACGCGCAAACTCGAGAGGAGCCTGCCTCAACAGTGCGGCCAGGCGCTTGTCGGCATGAGCCCGATCAACAGGCGTTGATCGCGTATTCATCTGATCGCTTATCAAGAAAAGTGGAATGGAATTGCAGAGCAGCCAAGGTAGCACAACAACATGGCCAAGGTCTTTGCCTGCATCACCACAAGGGACGATATGTGCACCGGGGAACCCGGTGCATGCTCTGTCAGCTGATCCGGTGGTTGGCCGGGACTGAAGCAGAAATTGGTAGGCGCGATTGGACTCGAACCAACGACCCCCACCATGTCAAGGTGGTGCTCTAACCAGCTGAGCTACGCGCCTAAGGATGTGTCCGAGAAGCAGCTATTGTAGCAGGAGAAAACGTGCTTTTCAGCGACGACGTGCAGATCGCACACCAATCACTGCCGTGACCATGCCAAGAACCTGCGTGAGCCGCGCGGCATCCGCGATTTCAACGGTGAACGTCATCCACGCCGTGCCCTTGATCGACTGCGTCTGCACGCCGATCACGTTCATCTTCTCGCGTGCGAACACATCGGAGATATCGCGCAGCAGGCCCTGACGGTCGGCCGCTTCCACAGCCACGTCCACCGCATACACGGGCGCGTCGGCGCCCTTCTTCGCGACGCCCCACTCCACGTCGATGACGCGCTCGCCATCCTTCGCGGCCATCGTGCGGAAGTTGCTGCAATCGCTGCGGTGCACGCTGACACCATGGCCTCGCGTGACGAAGCCGCGAATGGCATCGGGCGGCGCAGGCTTGCAGCACTTGGCAAGCTGGGTCATCAACGAAGACACGCCCACCACGAGCACGCCGCCCTTGCCCGACTTCTCGCTGCCGCGCGCCTTCTTGATGAGCACGCCGTCGTCCGGCCCCGGCGCGGGCTCCGGTGGGCGCAGCAGCGTCTCGATGTTGCGCAGCGAGAATTCGTCCTTGCCCACCACTTCGAACAGATGGTCCGCCGACTTGAAGCCCAGCTGCGACGCCAGGTCTTCGAGCCGCACGGCCGTCTTGCCTTCGCGCTGAAGCAGCTTCTCGACCGCTTCGCGTCCGCGCGCCACGGTCTCGTGCGTGATCTGTGCGTTGAACCATGCACGCACCTTCGCACGTGCACGATGACTGGCCAGGTAGCCCAGTTCGGCATTGAGCCAGTCGCGTGAAGGCCCGCCCTCCTTGGCCGCGATGATCTCGACCGTCTGCCCGTTCGACAGCGGCGTGTTCAACGGCACCATCGCGCCATCGACACGCGCCCCGCGACAGCGGTGGCCCAGCGTGGTGTGCACGGTGTAGGCAAAGTCGACCGGCGTCGCGCCCTGCGGCAGTTCGACGATGGCTGCATCGGGCGTCAGCACATAGATGCGGTCGTCGAACAGGCCCTGCCCCTGCAGGCCACCCGACAGATCGCGCTCCCACGCCAGCAGTTGCCGCAGCACCGCGATCTTCGCGTCGTACTCGCCGCTGGCCCACACGCCCGCATAGCCCTTGTGGCCCGCTTCCTTGTAGGCCCAGTGCGCCGCCACGCCATGCTCGGCGTGGTCGTGCATCTCTTCGGTGCGGATCTGGATCTCGATCGGCTTGCCTGCCTTGCCATCCACCAGCTCGCGCACCACCGTGTGCAGCGACTGGTAGCCATTGGGCTTGGGCCGCGCGATGTAGTCGTCAAACTCTTCGTCGATCGGCTGGAAATGCGAGTGCACCCACGCCAGGGCCGCATAGCAGTCCTTCACGTCGGGCACCACCACGCGCAGCGCGAGGATGTCGAAGACCTGCTCGAAGTCGAGCGACTTGCCGCGCATCTTCTTGACGATGCTGTAGATGTTCTTCGGCCGCCCCTGCACCGCGGCCTTGACGCCTTCGGCCTGCAGCTCGCTCTCCAGCTGCGAGCGCAATTGCTCGACGTGCCCTTCGCGCTCGATACGCTTTTCGTCGAGCAGGCGCGCGATCAGCTTGTAGGTTTCAGGTTCGAGGAAGCGAAACGAGAGATCTTCGATCTCCCACTTCACCTGCCAGATGCCCAGCCGGTTGGCCAGTGGCGCAAACACCTGCAGCGACTCGCGCGCAACGCCCTCGGGTGCGGGCCGCTTGCTCGCAGCCGCATGCCGCAGCGTCTGCAGGCGCGAGGCCAGCCGCAGCATCACCACGCGCAGGTCGCGAGAGAACGCCAGCAGCATCTTGCGCACGTTCTCGGTCTGCGCACCGGCGCCTTCGACGTGATGCCCCTGCGAAGCCGAGCGGGCCTGCTCCTGCACACGCACCAGCTTGGTCGTCTCGACCGCGAGCGCCGCGAAGTTGTCGCCGAACACCTTGGCGATCACTTCCTGCGGGCGGTTCAGGTGCTGGCACGAATAGACCAGGTAGCTCGCCGCCTGCATGGCCTCGGAGCCGCCCATCTTCGCGACGATGGTGGCCACCGCGTCGGCGTGTGCGAGCGTGTTCTCGCCCGTGTCGAGCTTTTCATCGGCGATCAGCGGCTCGGCGAACGCACGCGCGCGCGCCAGCATGTTCTCCATCACCGGCGTGCGGTCGGCCGTTGCGGCGGACAACGGGTAGTCGACCATGGCCGCGTCGGACATGGGTGCCGTCTGGAGGCTCGAAGAATCGCGCTTCACGCTTCGTTCACTCAATCACTCAGTCGAAAAGGAAGTCGGTGACGGCAGCGATCTGTGCGGGGTCGACAAAGGTCGGCGCATGGCCCACGCCTTCGAACTCGACCAGCTTGGCATGCGGGCCGCGCTGCGTCATGGCCAGGGCCGTTTCGCGCGAGAGCAGATCCGACACGGCGCCGCGAGTGATGAGCGTGCGCGCCTCGATCGCGTCGTACAGGCTCCACATGATCGCACCACCCTGTGCCGCAGCCTCGGGGGTGATGGCGCGCAGCGCCACGCCGATGGCCGGATCGTAGTGAAGCAGCCAGGAGCCTTCATCATCACTGCCCGCTTCGACCTTGGCCGAACCGTCGGCCGTGCGCTGCGAGGCAGGCACCACCATGTGTTGCGACAGTGCCAGCCACTGGGCCGGAGTGTGCGGGCCGAAGGTGGTCGACAGCACCCACATGGCATCGGCCGCCGCCTGCACGCTCTCGTAACTGCCGTTCTTCCCCACATAGGCACCGATGCGCTGCACCGCGGCTGGCTCGATCGTCGGGCCGACATCGTTCGCAATGAAGCGGCGAATGGGCCGCGCCAGCGGCAGTTCCTTGTGGCCTGCAAGCACGAAGCCGATCAGCCCGCCCATGCTGGTGCCCAGATAGTCGAGCGTGTCGATGGCCTGCTCGCGATGCAGTTGCGCAATCAGCGCGACCATGTCGGCCGCATACACCGGCACTTGATAAAAGGCCGGGTCACGCAACCAGTCGCTGCGCCCTCGGCCCACCACGTCAGGGCAGACCACACGCACATTGCCTCCGGCGCGCGCCACGATGGCCTGCGCCAGCCGGTCGAAATCGCGACCCTGCCGGGTCAGCCCGTGCACGCAGATCACGACATGCGTACTGCGCGCGTCGCCCCATTGCCAATAGGCCATGCGATGGCCGCCCTGGGCGTCGTCGCACGCCACGTAATGAAGCGTCGGTTCGGTCATGAAAACGAAGTCGTCCTGGTGCGGATAATTGTCTCGTCGCATCCTAATTCATCCGGAGATTGATCTTCATGCTCAAAGGCAAAACCGCGCTTGTCACGGGGTCCACCAGCGGCATTGGCCTCGCCATCGCCAAGGCTCTCGCTCAACAAGGAGCAAACATCGTGCTCAACGGCTTCGGCGATGCCCAAGCCCCCAAGGCCGAGATCGAAGCGCTCGGCGTGCGCGCCGAGTACCACGGCGCCGACATGAGCAAGCCCGACCAGATCGAAGACATGATGAGCTTCGCCGCGTCGAAGTTCGGCCGCGTCGACGTCCTCGTGAACAACGCCGGCATCCAGCATGTGGCCAAGGTCGAAGACTTTCCCACCGAACGTTGGGACGCCATCATCGCAATCAACCTCACCAGCGCCTTTCATACGACGCGCCTGGCAATTCCCGCGATGCGCGAGGTCAACTGGGGCCGCGTCATCAACATCGCGTCGGCCCATGGCCTCGTGGCGTCGGCGCAGAAATCGGCCTATGTGGCGGCCAAGCACGGCATCGTCGGCCTGACCAAGTCGGTCGCGCTCGAAACCGCGACCACCGGCGTCACCGCCAATGCAATTTGCCCGGGCTGGGTGCTGACCCAGCTGGTGCAGAAGCAGATCGACGACCGCGCAGCACGAGAAGGCATCACGGCCGCACAAGCGCAAAACGACCTGCTGGGCGAAAAGCAGCCTTCGCTGCAGTTCACCACGGTCGAGCAACTGGGTGGCCTCGCCGTCTTCCTGTGCTCGCCGGCAGCCGACCAGGTCCGGGGCGTTGCCTGGGCCATGGACGGCGGATGGACTGCCCAGTAAAGGGTAGCCCGCCGGTACGGGTTTCTCTTATTTGAGCTGCACCGAGCCCGACACGCTCACCACCACGCTGGTCTTGCCGGCCTCGACCGGCACAGCCGAATCAGCCGAGAACGACTTGGCCTGCACCGCCATCATGCGCGGACGGATCGGGCCGTTGTCGCTCGCGTTCACCGACACCTCGCGCAGCGTGTAGCCACCGAAGCCGAAGCCCTTGGCCAGTTCACCGGCCTTCAGCTTGAAGTTCTCGATGGCGATGTTCTGCGCCTCGGTCTCGGTCTTGGCGCGCTGCTCGCGGCTCAGGCCGAAGCCCACGTTGCCCACGCTGAGCGTGGTGATGCGCCCGGCCGTCTGGGTGATGCGCGGGAAGTCGCGGCCTTCGAGCACCAGTTCGGTCGAGCCCTGCCAGCCGTTGATCTTGCCGTCCTTCGTGTAGCGCGGCGACAGGCTGAAGTTGCCGGTGCGCACGTCCAGCTGGCCCGCCTGCGCGTTCTTCTTCGCTTCGGCCAGTGCGGCGTCGAGCGCGGCCTTCAGCTGCGTCTGCACGGTGGCTGCGTCGGTCGCGTCGCGGGTGGTCACGAGCGTCATGCTCAGCATGTCCTGCTGGACTTCGATCATGCCGGAAGCCGTCAGCTGCAACACGTTCTGTGGCGCGGGTGTGACGACGTTCTGGGCCAGTGCGTTGCCGGCAGCGGCCAGGGCGGCGCAGGCCGCGAGCAGTTTGATTTTTTTCTTCAAGGCGAAGTACTCCCTTTGTTGGTGTGAAAAACAGGCCCGCGTTCGCAGGCAGGCCAGCCGGCGCGTCAGCGGCGCTGGCTGCGCGGCGCGGTAAGCGACTGGCGATCCGCGGCCGGAGGCACCGGCACGATCCGCTCGGCCGGCTGCGATTCTGCCGAATTGATCAAAGCACCCGCCGCGGGCGGGGTCCATTGGCCGCGGACCTGCTGCCGCAGCTCGAACAGTTCGGCGGCGGTAAGACGCCGGCCGGCGATCGCCTGTTCGCGGCGGACCTCCTCGCGCTGCGCGGCCCGATGGGCCGCCACCGCGTCCCGGACCTCGCTGCGACGCACCTCGCCCACCCTGAAAAAGTCGCCAGACACCGCCAGCGACGGGCCGCAGGCGAAAACGAGGATGAACGGGAGGGCTGAAAAAGGACGTCTCATTGAGTGGAAGTCATCAGGAAAAGCGACTTTGCCACCTCCGCGCTAACGTCAGATGACCAGACGGCGAGCGTCCGCAAGTTTTGTAACTTAGTGTCAAACCATAAGTAAATCCGGCTCAACGACCACTCAACGCCTTCAGAATCGGCCCTGTTACAAATTCATCGTTGTAGAAATGACTCAAGTTCCCGCTCGCACCGACAAGATCGTGATCGTCGACGACGACGCCCGCATCCGCGACCTCCTGCGCCGCTATCTGACCCAGGAAGGTTTTGAAGTGATCGTGGCCGAGGACGGCAAGGCGCTCAACCGCATCCTGTTGCGCGACACGGTCGACCTGATCGTGCTCGACCTGATGATGCCTGGCGAAGACGGCCTCTCGGTCTGCCGACGCCTGCGCGCCGCCAACGACCGCACGCCGATCATCATGCTCACCGCCAAGGGCGAAGACGTGGACCGCATCGTCGGTCTTGAAGTCGGCGCAGACGACTACCTCGGCAAGCCTTTCAACCCGCGCGAACTGCTGGCCCGTGTGCACGCAGTGCTGCGCCGCCGTCCGCCGCTCGAAGCGCCGGGCGCCCCCTCCACGGAGAACGAGACCGTCACTTTCGGCCCGTTCGCCTTCGATCTCGGCTCGCGCACCTTGAAAAAGGATGGCGAAGAGCTCTCGCTGACCACCGGCGAGTTCGCGATGCTGAAGGCGCTGGTGCGCCATCCGCGTCAACCGCTGTCGCGCGAAAAGCTGGCCCAGCTGGCGCGCGGGCGCGAGTTCGAGCCCTTCGACCGCAGCCTGGACGTGCAGATCTCGCGCCTGCGCAAGCTGGTCGAGTCCGACGCCGCAGCGCCGCGCTACATCCAGACCGTCTGGGGCGTCGGCTACGTGTTCGTGCCGGACGGCACGGCCTGACGCCACGTTGAGAGGTGGCCATCGGCCAATCCACCAGACCAGGCCCCGCTCAGGAGGACGGCGCACAGGTCACGATGCCGAGCCCGCTCGAAGCGAGCGCGCAACGTGACCGACGCCCCGGCCTCAAGCTGGGCTTCAGCCTTTTCTGGCGCACTTTCTTCCTGCTGGCGCTGCTGCTGATCGGCTGTACCGTCGCCTGGCTGCAGACCTTCCGCTCGCTCGAATACGAGCCGCGCGCCATTCAAACCGCCCACCAGATCGCCTCGCTCGTGAACCTCACCCGCGCGGCGCTGGTGTATTCGGACGCCATCACCCGGGTGTCGCTGATCAAGACGCTGGCCGACCAGGAGGGCGTGCGCATCCTGCCGCGCGAACCCAACGACCGGTTCCAGCCCTACACCAGCGGCGCGCTCGATCTGCGCGTGACCGAGGAGCTGATCGACCAGTTGGGCGAAGGCACCACGGTGGCCAGCCGCGTGAACGACGAAGCCGGCCTGTGGATCGGCTTCACCATCGAGAGCGACACCTACTGGCTGCTGCTCGACCCGACGCGCTTCAGCCGCGTGGGCGGGCGCACCTGGCTGGTGTGGCTCAGCACTGCCATGGCACTGTCGCTGGCTGGCGCGGCGCTGATCACCCGGCTCATCAACCTGCCGCTCAAGCAGCTGTCGCGCGCGACCATGCAGGTGCGCGAGGGCGAGTACGAGGCGCACCGGCTCGACGAGCGCGCCCGCACCAACGAAATTCGCGCGGTCAATATCGGCTTCAACCGGATGGCGGACCAGCTCGCCAAGATCGAGCAGGACCGCGCCATCATGCTGGCCGGCATCTCGCACGACTTGCGCACGCCGCTGGCCCGGCTGCGGCTGGAAACCGAGATGAGCGTGGCCGACGAAGACGCGCGCGACCACATGGCCGCCGACATCGCCCAGCTCGACGCGATCATCGACAAGTTCCTCGACTACGCGCGCCCCGACCATGTCGATCCGCGCCCGGTGCTGCTGCGCGACGTGGTCGACGCCTGTACCTACGCCGTACAGGACTACGAGGAAATGAACATCAAGGTCGAGGTGCCCCCCGACCTGCGGGTGCTGGGCGACGAGGTCGAGCTCACCCGCGTGATCTCCAACCTGGTCGAGAACGCGCGGCGCTACGGCAAGTCGCCCTCCACGGGCGTGGCCGACGTGACGATCCAGGCGCAGGCCAACAACGACGCGGTGCTCATCAAGGTGCGCGACCACGGCGCGGGCGTCGAGCCCGCCCTGCTCTCGCAGCTGACCAAGCCCTTCTTCCGTGGCGACGCGGCGCGCACCTCAGCCGCCGGTGCGGGCCTGGGCCTGTCGATCGTGGCGAAGAACATCGAGCGCATGGGCGGCACCTTTGCGCTGACCAGCACGCCGGGCCGCGGCCTGGCGGCACACATCCGGATGCCGCGCGCGATGCCACCGGGCAGCGCCAAGCCCGGCGAGCCGCAGGGCGGCGGCAAGAAGCCGGCCTGATCCGGGGCCGCGTCAGCGGTGCAGCAGCACGGCCGCGCGGGCCTCCATCGCGCGGCCCTCGCCCACCGGGCCGAGCTTCTCGGCCGTCTTCGCCTTCACGTTCACCTGCTCGATCGCAATACCCAGCGTGTCGGCGATGCGCTGGCACATGAGCGGAATGTGCGGCGCGAGCTTGGGCGCCTGCGCGATCACGGTGCTGTCGACGTTGCCGATCTCCCAGCCCGCCGCGCGCACCCGGCGTGCCGCCTCAGCCAGCAGCACCGATGAATCGGCGCCGCGAAACTGCGGGTCGGTATCCGGAAAATGCCGGCCGATGTCACCCAGCCCCGCGCCGCCCAGCAGCGCATCGGTAATGGCGTGCAGCAGCACGTCGGCGTCCGAATGGCCCAGCAGGCCGGTGGTGTGCGGCACTTCGACACCGCCCAGGATCAGCTTGCGCCCTGCCACCAGCTGGTGAACGTCCCAGCCCTCGCCCACGCGGATGTTGAAAGCGCTCGTCATGCCAGGCCCTTCTTGCGGCCCAGCAGAACCGCCTCGGCCAGTGCGAAGTCTTCGGGAAAGGTCACCTTGAAGTTCTGCGCGCTGCCCGGCACCAGCAGCGGCGACAGGCCAACGGCCTCGATGGCGCCGGCCTCGTCGGTCACCGTGTCACCCGTGCGCTCCAGCGCGTCGAGCAGCATGCCGATGCGGAACATCTGCGGCGTCTGCGCCAGCCACTTGTCGGCGCGCGGCAGGGTCTGGGCCACGCGGCTTTCGGTGGTCGACGACTTCAGCGTGTCCGCCAGCCGCTGCGCCAGCAGGCCGCCGACGGCGTCGTGCTCGCAGGCCGCGATCAGCGCCTCGATCTGGCTCGAAGTGATGAGGCAGCGCGCCGCGTCGTGCACCAGCACCCAGTCGTGTGCGCCAGCGCCCTTCTGCCGCAGCGCCACGAGGCCGTTGCGCACCGTGGCCGCGCGGGTCACGCCGCCCACGCGCAGCAGGTATTCGTTTTCGGCGGGAAAGCGCGGCAGCACCGCATCCACATCGCGGTCGTCCGGCGACACCACCAGCGCCAGCCCGGCGAAGCGCCCCGCCAGCGCGCGGAAGGCCTCCAGCGTGTGGGCCACCATCGGCAGGCCGGCCAGCCGCCGGTACTGCTTGGGCTGGGTGGACTGCGCATGCCCCGCGCGATAGCCGGAGCCGGCACACGGGATCAGCACGAAGAGTCGGGAAGAGGACATGAGGGAGGGCCCGGCGTCGGCGGTGGCCGACAAGCGAATAAGGGGCCGCCATTCTAGAATTGCCCGCTGTGCACACCCCTCGCCAGCCGGCGCGGGGTGTTGTGCATTTCCACCAAGCGTTCCATGGACCTCCCCCACCTCACGGCGGGCAAGCGTTTCACGCTGCCGCGCCCCCCGTTGTCGGCCGATGCCTTGCTGCTGGCGCAGTTGGCCATGCGCGAGAAAGCCGCGGGGCGCGCAACGGCGATGTTCACGGCCGATGCCAACGATGCCCAGCGCCTGATCGACGAGATCGCCTTCTTCGCGCCCGACCTGCGCTGCGCCCTCTTCCCCGACTGGGAAACGCTGCCCTACGACAGCTTCTCGCCCCACCAGGACCTGATCAGCGAGCGCCTTGCCACCCTCTGGCGCATCAGCCAGAAAGAGGCTGACGTGGTGCTGGTGCCCGCCACCACCGCGCTCTACCGGCTGGCGCCGCCGGCCTTCCTGGCCGGCTACACCTTCCAGTTCAAGGCCAAGCAGAAGCTCGAGGAATCGAAGCTCAAGGCCCAGCTCACGCTGGCCGGCTACACCCATGTGACCCAGGTGGTGAGCCCCGGCGAATACGCGGTGCGCGGCGGCCTGATCGACCTGTTCCCCATGGGCTCGCCGGTGCCTTTCCGCGTCGACCTGTTCGACGACGAGATCGACTCCATCCGCACCTTCGACCCCGACACACAGCGCAGCCTGTACCCGGTGCCCGAAGTGCGGCTGCTGCCGGGCCGCGAGTTCCCGATGGACGACGACGCGCGCGGGCGCTTTCGCAGCCGCTGGCGCGAACTGCTCGAAGGCGACCCGACCAAGAGCCGCATCTACAAGGACATGGGCAACGGCGTGGCCACCGCCGGCATCGAGTACTACCTGCCGCTGTTCTTCGACGAGACGGCCACGGTGTTCGACTACCTCGGGCCGGATGCCACCGTGGTGCTGCACGGCGATCTCGAACCGGCTTTCCAGCATTTCTGGCAGGACACCAACGAACGCTACCGGCTGGTGCGCGGCGACCCTGAGCGCCCAGCCCTGCCGCCCGAGGCGCTGTTCCTGAACGCCGAGCAGTTCTACCAGCGCGCCAAGCCCCATGCGCAGCTCGCAATTCGCGGCGATGTGCCTACGGATGCACCCTACGCCGAGTTCGACAAACTGCCGCCCTTCGCCGTGGTGCGCGGTGCCGAAGACCCGCTGGTCGGCCTGAAGGCCCACATCCGCGCCACGCCGCACCGCGTGCTGCTGATCGCCGAGAGCGACGGCCGCCGCGAGAGCCTGCTCGACTTCCTGCGCGCCAGCGGCGTGAGCCCGCCGGCCTTCGACTCACTGGCCGAGTTCGAAGCCTCCGCCGACGAAAAAATCGGCATCGCCACCGCCGCGCTGGCCTCGGGTTTCGCCTGGCGCGAACAGGGCATCGACCTCGTCACCGAAACCGAGCTGTTCGCCACCGCGCCCACCACGCGCCGGCGCAACAAGAAGCAGGAACAGGTCAGCGACGTCGAAGCGCTCATCAAGGACCTGTCGGAGCTCAACGTGGGCGACCCGGTGGTCCACACCGCGCACGGCATCGGCCGTTACCGCGGCCTGATCCACATGGACCTGGGCCAGGGCACCGACGCCGAAGGCAAGCCGCTGCTGCAGGAAATGCTGCACCTGGAGTACGCCGACAAGGCCACGCTCTACGTGCCGGTGTCGCAACTGCACCAGATCAGCCGCTACACCGGCGTCAGCGCCGACGAAGCCCCGCTGCACAAGCTGGGCTCCGGCCAGTGGGAAAAGGCCAAGCGCAAGGCAGCCGAACAGGTGCGCGACTCGGCCGCCGAGCTGCTCAACATCTACGCCCGCCGCGCCGCGCGCGAAGGCCACGCCTTCCGCTACTCGCCGGCCGACTACGAGGTGTTCGCCAACGACTTCGGCTTCCAGGAAACCGCCGACCAGAAGGCCGCGATCCACGCCGTGGTGCAGGACATGATCTCGCCCCAGCCAATGGACCGCCTCGTGTGCGGCGACGTGGGCTTCGGCAAGACCGAAGTTGCGCTGCGCGCCGCCTTCATCGCCGTGACTGGTGGCAAGCAGGTGGCGTTTCTCGCGCCCACCACGTTGCTGGCCGAGCAGCACTACCAGACGCTGGTCGACCGCTTCGCCAAATGGCCGGTGAAGGTGGCCGAGATGAGCCGCTTCCGCTCGGCCAAGGAAATCACCGCAGCCGCCAAGGGGCTGGCCGAGGGCCAGGTCGACATCGTGGTCGGCACGCACAAGCTGCTCTCGCAGTCGGTCAAGTTCAAGAACCTGGGCCTGCTCATCATCGACGAGGAGCATCGCTTCGGCGTGCGCCACAAAGAGGCGATGAAGGCCATGCGCGCCGAGGTCGACGTGCTCACGCTCACCGCCACGCCGATTCCGCGCACGCTGGGCATGGCGCTCGAAGGCCTGCGCGACCTGAGCGTGATCGCCACCGCGCCGCAGCGCCGGCTGGCCATCAAGACATTCGTGCGCAACGAGGGCACCGGCGTGATCCGCGAAGCCGTGCTGCGCGAGCTCAAGCGTGGCGGGCAGGTCTACTTCCTTCACAACGAGGTCGAGACCATCGAGAACCGCCGCCAGAAGCTCGAAGAAATATTGCCCGAGGCCCGCATCGCCGTGGCCCACGGCCAGATGCCCGAGCGCGAGCTGGAGCGCGTGATGCGCGACTTCGTGGCGCAGCGCTACAACCTGCTGCTGTGCTCGACCATCATCGAGACCGGCATCGACGTGCCCACCGCCAACACCATCGTGATGAGCCGCGCCGACAAGTTCGGCCTGGCGCAGCTGCACCAGCTGCGCGGTCGCGTCGGCCGCTCGCACCACCAAGCCTATGCCTACCTCATGGTGCCCGACACCGAAGGCCTGACCAAGCATGCGGCGCAGCGGCTCGACGCCATCCAGCAGATGGAAGAACTGGGCTCCGGCTTCTACCTGGCCATGCACGACCTGGAGATCCGCGGCACCGGCGAGGTGCTGGGCGAGAACCAGAGCGGCAACATGATGGAGATCGGCTTCCAGCTCTACAACGAGATGCTGAGCGAAGCCGTGCGTGCACTCAAGGCCGGGCAGGAGCCCGACCTGCTGTCGCCGCTGTCGGTGACGACAGAAATCAACCTGCACGCACCCGCACTGCTGCCCGACGACTATTGCGGCGACGTGCACCTGCGGCTGTCGTTCTACAAGAAGCTGGCCACCGCGAAGACGCCCGACCAGATTGACACGCTGCTCGAAGAAATCGTCGACCGCTTCGGCAAGCTGCCGCCGCAGGCGCAGACGCTGATCGACACGCACCGCCTGCGCGTGCTGGCACGGCCCTACGGCGTGGTGAAGGTCGATGCGGCGCCGGGGATCATCAACATCACCTTCAAGAAGGACGCGCCGGTCGATGGCATGGCCATCATCCAGCTGATCCAGAAGAACAAGCACATCAAGCTCGCCGGCAACGAAAAACTGCGCATCGAGCGCGAACTGAAAGAGCCGAAAGACCGGGCCCAGCTGGTGCGCGACGTGCTGCGCAGCCTGGGCCAACCCATCGTCAAGGAAACCGTCACCGCATGAGCGCTACAGAAATCTCCCCCGGCCTCGTCATCCAGCGTGTGAAGCCGCCGCTCAAGCTCGCCGACTTCAAGCTGATCGCGTTCGACATGGACTCGACGCTGATCAACATCGAATGCATCGACGAGATCGCCGATGCGGTCGGCAAGAAGGCCGAGGTGGCCGCCATCACCGAAGCCACGATGCGCGGCGAGATCAAGGACTTCAAGGAGAGCCTGCGCCGCCGCGTGGCACTGCTGCAGGGCGTGCCGGTCGAGGCGTTGCAGCAGGTGTACGACGAGCGGCTGAAGCTCAACCCCGGCGCGAGCGAGCTGGTGGCGGCCTGCAAGGCGGCCGGGCTCAAGGTGCTGCTGGTGTCGGGCGGCTTCACCTTCTTCGCGAACCGCGTGAAGGACCGGCTGGGCATCGACTTCGCGCGCTCCAATCTGCTCGACGAAGCCGACGGCAAGCTCACCGGCCAGGTGGTCACGCAGAGCTGGGGCGACATCTGCGACGGTGCCGAAAAGCGCCGCACGCTGCTCGAGGTAGCGTCGCTCATGGGCATCTCGCCGCAGGAAACCATCGCCGTGGGCGACGGCGCCAACGACCTGCCGATGATGGGCGAGGCCGGCCTTTCGGTTGCGTATCACGCCAAGCCGAAGGTGCGCGAGCAGGCCATGGTGGCCATCAACGAAGGCGGCCTCGACCGCGTGCTGGAGGTATTGAAATGACCGACACCGCTCCGCTCTACAGCGCCGACGCGCTCAGGGACTACGCCAGCGCCCTGCTGCAGAAGGCCGGCCTTGCCGCATCGATGGCCGACAGCGTGGCCCGCACGCTGGTCGAAGGCGACCTGCTGGGGCACGACACGCACGGCCTCGCGCTGCTGGCCGGCTATGTGAAGGAAATCGAGTCAGGCGGCATGACGCGCGACGGCGCCCCCGAGGTGCTGTCGGACCGCGCCGCCGCCGTGCTGTGGGACGGCAAGCGCCTGCCCGGCCCCTGGCTCATGGACCAGGGCATGGACCTGCTGGTGCCGCGTGCGCGCGAGCTGGGCACGGCTTCGCTCGTGATCCGCCGCAGCCACCACATCGCCTGCCTTGCCGTCTACATGCTGCGCGCGCTGCAGGAAGACATGCTGATGCTGCTGGCCTGCTCCGACCCCAATGCCGCCAGCGTCGCGCCCTTCGGCGGCACGCAGGCGGTGTTCACGCCGAATCCGCTGGCCATGGGCTTTCCGCTGTCGCAGGGCGGCGTGATGGTCGACATCTCGGCCTCCATCACCACCAACGGCATGAGCAACCGCAAGCGCGCGGCCGGCGAGACCTTCGCCGAGGAATGGCTGATCGACGCCACCGGCAGGCCGTCGAACAACCCGCAGGTGCTGTTCGACCAGCCGCCGGGCACGCTGCTGCCGGTCGGCGGGCTGAGCCACGGGCACAAGGGTTACGGAATGGCGCTGCTGGTCGAGACGCTCACGGCCGGCCTCGCAGGCCATGGCCGTGCCGATCCGCCCGAAGGCTGGGGCGCGACGGTGCACATCACGCTGCACGACCTGAACGCCTTCGGCGGCAAGGACGCCTTCCTGCACCAGATGGACCATGTGGCGGCCAAGTGCCGCGACAACACGCCCATCGACCCGGCCAGGCCTGTGCGGCTGCCGGGCGAAGGCGGGTTGAAGCGTCGGGAAGCGCAGTCGAAGAACGGGGTGCGGCTGCACCCGTCGATTGCGCGCTCGCTGCACGATGCGGAGCAGCGCCACGGCCTGCGGCTGGCGCAGGCGCTGGTCTGAGCGAGGGTCAGTCTTCTGCGTCGGTGGGCGGTGCGGCTTCGCCCGCGGGGCGCGCCTTGCGCTGGCCGGGCTTGGCCAGGATCTCGACGTAGAACTGCTTGCCGGCCTCTTTCACCACACCGTCGATGAGGCCGGTGATGGCCGACAGGTGAACGACTTCGGCGTTCTCGGCCTCGGTGCCGAATTTGCAGTCGAAGTCCCAGAAGTCCGCGCCTTCGGGCAATACGCGCCGCCGCTCGCGCTTGATGTACTTGCGGATCTCGTGCTTGATGGCTTCGAGGAGACGGTCGGGGTGCTTGCCCTCGACCTGAAGCTGAAAGGTTTTTCTCATGGGTGATCGTAACCAATGTGAAAGCCACCGAATCCGGCACCCCCCGATGCCCTGGATGGGCACCGATCTTGCTCGCTACCATGGCTGCCAGGCAAATTTTGCGGCGGCCACGCCGAATCACCCATGCTGATCTTTTTTCATCCGGAGCAGCTGCTGCACCATCCGCGCAGCTATCTGTCGCGTGGACAGATGCGCACGCCGCAGGAAATTCCCGAGCGCGCGCTGCGGCTCGTCGCCGCCGTGCAATCGCTCGGCTTCGACCTCCAGACACCGGCCGATGCCGGCATGGCGCCATTGGCCGCCGTGCACAGCGACGACTACCTGCGCTTTCTCGAAGAAGCACACGGTGAATGGAAGCAGATGCCGCCCGACTGGGGCGACGAGGTGATGTCGAACGTCTACGTGCGCGAGCCCAACCGGCTGCGCGGCATCCTGGCGAAGGCGGCGCGCTACCTTGCGGACGGCAGTTGCCCGGTCGGAGCCGAGACCTGGCGCTCCGCGTACTGGTCGGCCCAGAGCGCGGTGGCCGGCGCGGCGGCCATCACCGACGGCGCCCGCGCGGCCTATGCGCTGTGCCGCCCTCCCGGCCACCATGCACGCGTCGATGCCGCCGGCGGCTTCTGCTACCTCAACAACGCCGCCATCGCCGCGCAGGCGCTGCGGGGGCGCTTCGCTCGCGTGGCGGTGCTCGACACCGACATGCACCACGGCCAGGGCGTGCAGGAAATCTTCTATGGCCGCAGCGACGTGATGTACGTGTCGATCCACGGTGACCCGACCAACTTCTACCCGGCAGTGGCCGGCTACGAAGACGAGCGCGGGACCAACGAGGGCGAAGGCTTCAACGTCAACTTCCCTATGCCGCACGGCGCGCCGGAAGCCGTCTTCTTCGAGCGGCTCGACGAGGCCACGGAGGCGCTGCGGCGCTTCGCACCCGACGCGCTGGTGCTGGCCCTCGGCTTCGACATCTACAAGGACGATCCGCAGTCGCAGGTCGCGGTGACGACCGAGGGCTTCGGGCGCCTGGGCAAGGCTGTTGGCGCGCTGGGCTTGCCGACATTGATCGTCCAGGAAGGCGGCTATCACCTGGAGAGCCTGGAAGCCAATGCAAGCGCCTTCTTCGGGGGATTCGCGGATATCGCGTGATGGTCTTGGCGGCGACAGCCGCTGCGCTGTGTACAGTCGGCGCTTCGAATGGAAGCAGGTAAAGACATGGCGCGCGCAAACGACTGGGCAAGCAAGGTGATGGCATTGATCAATGGTGGCAACCCCTCCGCCGCCATCGCGCAGATCAAGGTCGCGCCCTCGGTCAAGGACCTGAAGGCGCTGCAGACCATCATGACGCTCTCGAAAATGAAAGGCCGCTATCCGAACGTGGATGCGGCCATTGCGGACAACCTCGAGCTGCTTGCGGCGCCCCGGCTGCACCGCTCGCCCTGATCGGCAACGCTCTTTACAGCGCCTGACCGAGACGCTTCACGCCCTCTTCGATCTTCGCCAAATCGGCCGTTGCGAAGCTCAGACGCAGCGTCGCCACATCGGGCTTCTCGGCAAAGAATGGCGCGCCGGGCACGAAGGCCACGAGCTTCTCGATCGCTCGCTTCGCCAGTTCGTTCGCATCCGCCAGCTTGCCGTTGGCGCCCGTGAGGCGCGCCCAGAAAAACAGGCCGCCGTTGGGCTGCGTGAAGCTCACCGCATCGCCCAGCTCGCGCTTCAGCGCCGCGCCCATGGCTTGCGCGCGCTGGCCGTACACCTCGCGCACATGCGCCAGCGTGGCGGGCATGCGGCCGCTCTTGAGGTACTGGGCGGCCGTGGCCTGCGAGAAGGTGCTCGTGTGCGCGTCGCTGAACTGCTTGCACATCGTTGCCTTGGCCAGCAGCTCGGGCGGAGCAATCATCCAGCCGATGCGCAGGCCGGGGCTCAGCACCTTGCTCAGGCTGCCGCAATGCGCCAGCAGTTCGCGGCTGCCCGGCACGTCCTTGCTCAGCGCAAGGATCGACGGCGGCGGGGCTTCGCCGAAGTAGAGGTCGCCGTAGGGGTCGTCCTCGACGATCAGCGTCTGGTACTTCACGGCCAGTTCGAGCACCTTCTTGCGGCGCTCCAGCGTCAGCATCGCGCCGCTGGGGTTGCCGAAGGTGGGGATCAGGTAGACGAACTTGGGCTTGTGCTCGGCGATGAGCTTCTCCAGCTCGTCGGTTTTCACGCCGTTGGCGTCGATGGGCGCGCTGATGAGCTGCGCGCCATAAAGACGGAAGCACTGGATGGTCGCCAGGAAGGTCGGGCCCTCGACGATCACCTTGTCGCCGGGCGAGATCATGGTCTTGCCCAGCAGGTCCAGCGCCTGCTGGCTGCCGGTGGTGACGATCAGGCCGCTCGGGTCGACGTCGACGCCCTTGGTCTTCATGAAGGCGCTGAGCTGGGTGCGCAGCGGCTCGTAGCCTTCGGTGGCACCGTATTGCAGCGCGCCGCCGGGTTCTTCGGTGAGCGCCTTCTGGCTCGCCTCCTTGAGCCCCTCGACGTCGAACATGGCGCTGTCGGGGAAGCCGCCCGCGAAGCTGATGATGCCGGGCTTGCCCAGCAGCTTGAAGAGTTCGCGGATGGCGGATGTCTCGACGTTGTCGAGGCGGGAGGCGAATTGCATGGTCAGTCTCACTTTCTGGGTGACATTGTCACCAAAGCTCGGGCAATAAAGCTGCGTAAGGCTATCGCCTTTCAACGATATATTGCGCGAGCTGCCCTCACGAAGCCCAATGAAAAAAGACAACATCCCCCTCTTCTTCGCCACCCTGCAGGCGGCCAACCCCACACCCGAGACCGAGCTCGAATACGACAGCCCCTTCGAGTTGCTGGCAGCCGTACTGCTCTCGGCGCAGGCCACCGACGTGGGCGTGAACAAGGCCACGCGCAAGCTGTTTCCGGTGGCGAATACGCCGCAGGCCATCCTCGACCTGGGGGTCGAGGGGCTGGAGGAGTACATCAAGACCATCGGCCTGTACCGCAGCAAGGCCAAGCACCTGATCGAAGCCTGCCGCATGCTGGTGGAGCTGCACGGCGGCGAGGTGCCGCGCACCCGCGCCGAGCTGGAGGCGCTGCCCGGCGTCGGCCGCAAGACTGCGAACGTGGTGCTCAACGTGGCCTTCGGCGAGGCGACGATCGCGGTCGATACGCATATCTTTCGCGTGGGCAACCGCACCGGGCTCGCGCCCGGCAAGACGCCGCTCGAAGTGGAGCTCAAGCTCGAGAAGCGTGTTCCGCCGGAATACCGGCTGCATGCGCACCACTGGCTGATCCTGCATGGCCGCTACATCTGCGTGGCGCGCAAGCCGCGGTGCTGGGAATGTGCGGTGGCCACCTTCTGCGCCTATAAACCAAAGACGCCCTCCCCGAAAACGGCCTGAAGAATGACGACACGAAAGAACGCCCCCCGGACGCTGCTGGCTACCGCGCTGCTGGCAGCCCTCCTCCCGGCCGCGGCCTGGTCGCAGCAGCCGGCCGCGGGCCTGCCGCCCGACGCCATGACGCTCTACGGCGGCCGCTGGTCGACGAACTGCGCCGACGCCTCGGCGCCGACGCTGCAGGTGCTCCAGGACAAGCTGATCGCCGAGAGCGGCAAGCGCCGCGTGGTCACCCGCGAGCCGCAGACAGCCCACAGCTTCTTCGGCAACAGCCCGCCGCCGGCAGGTTTCGACGTGGCGCTGATGAGCGACGCGGGCAAAGCCGGCTCGATGACATTCCTCGTCTACCGCACGACGCGCGGCCAGTACATCACGCTGGACGCCGACAAGCCGGTCGCCGGCCAGTTGGGCCCCGAGTTGATGAAGCAACGCTACTGGCGCTGCGAAGGCGCCGCGCGGGCCGAGCCCCCGCCCACCGAGCCCAAGGCCAAGGTGCCTCCCCCGCCCACGGGCAGCCCGGCGGCGCTGGCGCAGGGCCCGGCGATGCAGAAGGCCTGGCGCGCCGCCCTGGGCGCGCGCGAGAACGACCGCTGGCTGGTGCGTCGCGAAGGCCCGGCACCCGAGCCGCAATGGGTGACGGTCGAGGGCACGCGCTATCTGCTGCACGCCTTCTGCAAGCCGCACGACTGCTTCGACAACAACGCGATCGCGCTCTACGACCAGGGCTCCGGCCGCATCTACGGCCTGGTGCAGCGCAACGGCAGCAACCGCCTCGTAGGCTCGCCGCCGGCGGCGCTGGCACCGCAGCTGGACCGGCTCTGGCGCGAACAGTGGCGGCAGAAGAACTGAGCTGACTGGCCAGGGAGCCTGTCAGATGGCGGGTGAATTGTCGAAAGTCAGCCAGCTGCCGAACGCAATCTCGCCGGCAGGCCAATCGGCAGCAACTGCAGGACAGCGCACACCCCGGTGCAGCAGCGTCATCGCGCGCAGCACGCCAGCGTGGGTGACCCACAGCGCGTCGCCCTTGCCCGCCAGCCATTCATCGTGCGCGGCCGCCACGCGCTGCATGAAGGCACGCACGCTTTCGCCATGTCCGCCCGCGGGCGCGTCGGCGAAGTTGCCGGTCCAGGCTTCGAAGTCCTCGCGCGGAATGGCGGACCACGGCCGCCCTTCCCAGCCTCCAAAGTTCATTTCGGCGAGCCGGGCGTCGTGCTGTACCCGGAGATCGGGCCGCAATGCAGCGATGGCATCGGCCAGCCCGGCGCAACGCCGCAGCGGCGAGCTGATCAAGGTGATGTCCGCAGGCAGCAAGGGCGCGATGCGCTGCGCGGCTTCGAGTGTCGCGTCCGCATGGGCTTCGAGGTCCGTGGCGCCGTAGCAAAGGCCGGGCTCGGCCACCACGGGCGCATGGCGCTGGAGCCAGAGGTTTCGGCTTGTGCTCATGCACGCCACGCCAGCGCGAGATAGATCGCCAGCTCGCAGACCTGCTGCGTCGCGCCCAGGCCATCGCCGGTGAAGCCTTGCAGCCGCCGCAGAAACAGCCTCGCCATCCAGCCCGCGGCCAGAACGGCCGCAAGCACGGCCGCCCCGACGTGCACGGCGTCGTGCGCACACAGCAGCAGCGCCACCGCCGGAACCGTCCACACCAGCGCAATCACCAGCGCTCCGCCGCTGATCGCATCCGCCAGCGGCTTGGCCTTGCTCGCCCCGCTGTCGCCCACATAAGGCAGCCAGCGGATCAGGAACAGCGGCATCAGTCGCGACAGCACGTGCGCGCCGACGATGGCAACGGCCACGGTCTGCAGGCCACGCCCGGCCAGCACGGCGAGCAGCGCGCACTTCAGGCCCAGCGCCAGCACCAGCGCAATCGCACCGAAGGCGCCGATGCGTGAGTCCTTCATGATTTCCAGCGCCCGGTCCCGGTCGGCCGAACCGCCCAAGCCATCGGCCACGTCGGCCAGTCCGTCTTCATGGAAGGCGCCGGTCAGCATCACGGTGGCGACGGTGCTCAGCAACGCGGCCGCCAGCGCGCCCGCGACGCCGGGCAGCCCCATGCCGACACCCGTGAACACCAGCGCCGCCACCCCACCCACCAGCCATCCGATGCCGGGCAGATGGGCCGCGCTCGCTCGCAGCATCTGAGGGCTGAAGCCGACCCATGCGGCCAGCGGCCCCGTCACCGGCACGCGCGTGAAGAACTGCAGCGCGAGCAGGAAGTGGCGAACGCCGTTCATCCGCTTCAGGCGTCCTTGCGCGACACGCCGGCCGACTCGAAGCTCGCCATCTCGCGCAGGATGCGGCAGGCCGATTCGAGCAGCGGCCAGGCCAACGCACCGCCCGAGCCCTCGCCCAGGCGCAGTTCGAGGTTCAGCAGCGGGTCCAGCCCCAGCCGCTCCAGCAGCAGCAGATGCCCGGGCTCGGCCGAGCAGTGCGCGGCCACGCAGCGCTGCACCACACAGGGCTGCAGCGCCTGTGCCACCAGCACCGCCGCGCTGGCAATGAAGCCGTCGACCACGATCACGCGCCGCTCCTCGGCCGCCTGCAGCACTGCGCCGACCAGCGTGGCGATCTCGAAACCGCCGAAGGCCGCCAGCGCGTCCAGCGGCGCCGTCGCACCCGCGTGCAACGCAAGCACCTGCCGCAGCACCTCGCGCTTGCGCGCCAGCCCAGCCGCGTCCAGGCCCGTGCCGACGCCGATGCAGACGTCGATGCCCAGCCCGCCCAGCCGCGACAGCAGCAGCGCGGCAGACGAGCTGTTGCCGATGCCCATCTCACCAAGCAGCAGCGCATTGCCCGGCAGCGCACGCACCACTTCGCGCCCGTTGACGATGGCCTGTGCACACTGGGCTGCCGTCATGGCCGGGCCCGTGGAGGCGTCGGCCGTGCCCTCGGCGATCCGGCGCGACACCAGTCCCGGGCGGGGCTGGAAGTCGCGCCGCACGCCGCAATCGACCACCGTCAGCGCCAGCCCGTGCTGGCGCGCGAGCACGCTCACGGCCGCGCCGCCGGCGAGGAAGTTCTCGACCATCTGCCAGGTCACGTCGCCAGGAAACGCCGAGACGCCGCGCGCCGCCAGCCCGTGGTCGCCCGCGCAGACCAGCATTTGCGGGGCTTCGAGCACTGGGTTCTCAGTGCCCAGGATGCTGCCGATGCGCAAGGCCAGCGCTTCGAGCCGGCCCAACGCACCGAGCGGCTTGGTCTTGTTGTCGATCGCGCTGTGCAGGCGGGCGGCAAGCGGGGCGTCGGTGATGTCGGAAATGGTGGGGATGGTCTCGGTCATGCAATCAGTCCGGCGAGCACGCCGGCGTCGAAGTGGGTGTCGATGAATTCGGCCAGGCCGTCGAAGGTGGCGTCCAGCGTGGGCACGGAGGCACCGAACAATGCATGCAGCGTGCCGGGGTCTTCGAACAGGCCGTGAAGGTAAATGCCGAGCACGTTGCCGCGCGCGTTCTGCCAGGCCAGCCCGTCAGGCATCACCGCGTGGCCGTCCTGCGCCATCTGCGGGTGTGCGGCGGTCTGGCCGTGATGAATTTCGTAGCCGACAACGGGCACGCCCGACAGCGGGCCCCAAGTGCCGGTCAGCTCGCCGAAGGTCGCGGCGCGATGCCGCACCGTCTTCTCGCGCGCGAACACCGTCACCAGCGGCAGCAGGCCGAGCCCCGGCGCGTTGCCGTCGATGCCGTGCGGATCGACCAGCGCCTCGCCCAGCATCTGCAGCCCGCCGCAGATGCCCAGCACCGCGCCGCCGCGTTCGGCATGGGCGGCCACGGCGCGGTCCAGCCCCTGCGCGCGCAGCCAGGCCAGGTCGCCGCTGGTGTGCTTGGAGCCGGGCAGCACGATCCAGTCGGCGCCAGCCACGTCGGCCGGCGTGCGGGCCCAGACCAGCCGCACGCCCGGCACGTTCTTCAGCGCCTGGAATTCGTCGAGGTTGCTGATGCGCGGGTACGCCACCACCGCCACGGTGCGGGTGACGGTGCCGCTGGCGCGGCTGCGGTCGTCGAACACGCCGTCTTCCTCGGGCAGGCCGTGCTGCCACCACATCGGCAGCGTGGCCACGGTGGGCACGCCAGTCAGCTCCTGCAGTTGCTGCGGCGCGGGCGCGAGCAGCGAGGCATCGCCGCGGAACTTGTTGAGCACGAAGCCGCGCAGCAGCGCGCGGTCGGCCTCGGGCAGCAGCGCCCAGGTGCCGTACAGGTGGGCGAAGGCGCCGCCGCGGTCGATGTCGGTCGCCAGCAGGCAGCGCGCGCCAGCATGCCGGGCGATGCGCATGTTGACGATGTCGCTGGCCATCAGGTTGATCTCGGCCGGCGAGCCAGCGCCTTCGATCACGACCACGTCGTTCTCGCCGCGCAGTTCGTCTAGCGCCTGCGCAATCTGCGGCCAGACGCGCTCGCTGCGGCCACGCCAGGGCAAGGCCGAGAGCTCTTCGCTCACCTGCCCCATCAGCACCACCTGGCTATGGGTGTCGCGCTCGGGCTTGAGCAGCAGCGGGTTCATGCGCACGTCGGGTAGTGCGTTCGCGGCCAGGGCCTGGAAATACTGGGCGCTGCCGATCTCGCCACCATCGACCACGCGGGCGTTGTTGCTCATGTTCTGCGCCTTGAAGGGCGCTACTTTCAGGCCTTGCCGCGCATACCAGCGGCACAGCGCCGTGGCCAGCCAGCTCTTGCCGGCTCCGCTGGTGGTGCCCAGAACCATGACGCACCGCGCCGGCCCGCTTTTCGCCTTTGAACTCATCGGCGGATTGTCGTTGAGCACCGCGCCGGCCCGAAAAAGACCGAGCGAGACAGAACCAAGCCGACGAAATGAGACATTTTTCACACCCAAGGCGTTGCAAACGCATCCGGTGAATCCAACAGTCCCGTTCTTGCGTACACCCGACATCACACACCGCACTGCACTCCAGGGACCCATGCCAGCCTTGAACGATTTGGCGCTCACCGTCGAGGAACGCGAACCGGGCCAGTTCTTCTGGACCCTGCTCGAAGCCCGCCATGGCGACGAAGCCTCCGAGACCCTCGACTACCGGGTCTACCGGACGGCGGCCAGGGCGCAGGCCAGCTACTCCAGCGCCCTGGCCATGGGCGCGGCGGAGCTGCAAAAAATAAGCGCCGCCGCGAACCTCGCCGGCAAAGCCGGCTAAGCCCACGACGGCGCAAAGACCGCCTTGCGGCGTTCAGGCTGTCAATTTCAATCCTGGGTCGTCTGGGTCGTCTGGGTCGTCACTTTTCAGCGCGTGGCTATCTTGGTCTGTGCGCCGGCCGCAGCCACGGGCGCCGGAGCTTCCCATCCGCCGCCAATGGCGCGAATCAGCCCCACGGCCGCCTGGTACTGGGCCGACTTCACCTGCAGCGCCTGCCGCCGGTTGCGCAGTTCGCTGCGGCGTGCGTCCAGCAGGTCGAGCTGGCTGATGTAGCCGTTGCGATAGCGCGTGTCCGACAGGCTGGTAGCGCGCTGGGCCGAGGTCACGGCCTGCGCCTGCACCACCGATTGCTCCTGCAGGATGCGGATGGCAGCCAACTGGTCTTCGACCTCCTGGAACGCCACCAACACCTGCGTGCGATAGCTCGCGAGCGCACCGTCGAGCTGGGCATTGGCGCCCTGCACGCCGGCCTCGCGGCGGCCGCCGTCGAAGATCGGCAGCGACAGCAGCGCGCCCACGCCCCACGAGCGCGCCGACCACTTGAAGAGGTCGCCGACTTCGGGCGAGGCATAGCCGGCGGCGCCGGTCAGCGAGATGTCCGGGAACCACGCGGCCTGCGCCACGCCGACACGGGCCTGCGCGGCGAGCACCGCGTTCTGCGCCGCCGACACGTCAGGCCGGCGCGTGAGCACCGTGGCCGGCACGCCCGGCGGGATCGACGGCAAGGCGGTCGACCACTCGTCGGTGCGCAGGCCGAAGCTCGAAGCCGAGTCGCCCACCAGCACCGCGAGCGCATGCTCCACCTGGGCGCGCTGGCGGTCGAGTGCGAGCGCGTCCGACTCGGTCGACGACACCTCGGTCTGCACGCGCGCCACGTCGAGCTCGGCGATGTCGCCGGCCTGTTCGCGGCGCTGCGACAGGCGCAGCGTGTCGCGGTAGGCCTCGACCTGTTCGCGCACCAGCGCGCGTTCGGCATCGAGCGCGCGCAGCTGCAGGTAGGTCTGCGCCACTTCGGCCTGTACCGCGAGCCGGGTGCTTTGCAGCAGCGCCTCGCGGCCGGTCGCGTCGAGCTTGGCCGCATTGCTGGCGCCCGAGAGGCGGCCGAACAGGTCGACTTCGTACGAGAACGTGGCACCGATGTTGGTCATCGTGGCCGGCGTGGTGCTGGCCGTGGCCTTGTCCAGGCCGGCGCCGCGGTTGGCGCCGGCGCTCAGGCCGATCTGCGGCAGGCGGTCGGCGTTGGCGCTGCGCGCCAGCGCGCGGGCCTCGGCCAGCCGTGCAGCCGCGGCCTGGATGTTGTTGTTGCTGACGTCGGCCTTCTCGACTAGCGCATTCAGCGTCGGGTCATTGAACGCCAGCCACCAGGCGCCGCGTGCCTGTGCCTCGGAAGGCACGGCGCGCGTGAAGCCGGCGGGGGGCGACATGCCGTCCTTGCCTTGTTCCTTGAACTGCGCCGTGGTCGTGATCTCGGGCAGGCCCGAAGGCACGGTGGCACAGCCGGCCAGCACCAGGGCGGCCATCAGCGGCAGCAAGGCGGTACGAAGAGGCTTCACCAGCGGTTGAACTGAGAATTTCATGATGAGCTTTCTCTTTCTTATTGATCAGTCGTCATGCGAGGGACGCGGCGATGCAGGCACAGGGTGCAGCCCACCACCGCCCGAGCCACCGTGCGACGGCGCAGCCGGATGCTCGGCCGACACGAAGTCGTCGCCATGCGGCACTTCGCCATGCAGCTTGAGCGGCCGGTTGCCCGCGAGGCGGCGCAGCAGCACGTAGAACACCGGCGTCAGGAACAGGCCGAAAGCCGTCACGCCGATCATCCCGGCGAACACCGCCACGCCCATGGCCTTGCGCATCTCCGAGCCCGCGCCGGTCGACAGCACGAGGGGCAGCACGCCCATCACGAAGGCCAGCGAGGTCATCAGAATCGGGCGCAGGCGCAGGCGGCTGGCTTCGATGGCGGCTTGTATCGGTGTGCGGCCGGCGAATTCGAGCTCCCGTGCGAACTCCACGATAAGAATCGCGTTCTTCGCACTCAGCCCCACCAGCACGATCAGCCCGATCTGCGTGAAGACGTTGTTGTCACCCCCCGATATCCATACGCCCGCCATCGCGGCCATGATGCCCATGGGCACGATCAGGATGATCGCGATCGGCAGCGTCAGGCTTTCGTACTGAGCGGCCAGCACCAGGAACACCAGCAAGATGGCCAGCGGGAACACCAGGAAGGCGGAGTTGCCGGCCAGGATTTCCTGGTACGTCAGCTCGGTCCACTCGAAGCTCACGCCCTTGGGCAGCGTCTCGGCCGCAATCTTGGTGATCGCGTCCTGCGCCTGGCCCGACGAATAGCCCGGTGCCGGGCCGCCGTTGATGTCGGCGGCCAGGTAGCCGTTGTAGCGCATGGCGCGTTCAGGGCCGAAGGTCGAATTCACCTTCATCAGCGCAGCCAGCGGCACCATCTCGCCCGTGGTCGAGCGCACCTTCAGCAGGCCCACGTCTTCGGCACGGGCGCGGTAAGGCGCATCGGCCTGCACTCGCACGCTGTACGTGCGGCCGAACTTGTTGAAGTCGTTCGCATACAGGCTGCCGAGATAGATCTGCATGGTGTCGAAGATGTCCGTCACCGGCACGCCGAGCTGGCGCGCCTTGGTGCGGTCGATGTCGGCATACAGCTGCGGCACGTTGACCTGCCAGCTCGTGAACATGCCGGCCAGTTCGGGCGCCTGCTGTGCCTTGGCCATGAAGGCCTTCACTGCCGCGTCCATCTGGTCGTAGCCCACCGAGGCACGGTCTTCCAGCTGCAGCTTGAAGCCGCCCGTGGTGCCCAGGCCCGCCACCGGCGGCGGCGGGAACATCACGATGAAGGCGTCCTGGATGCCCGCGAAGGCACCGTTGAGCTGGCCGGCCACCGCGCCGCCGCTCTGGTCGGGGCGCTTGCGCTGGTCGAAGGGCTTGAGCGTTGCGAACACGATGCCCGAGTTCGAGCTGTTGGTGAAGCCGTTGATCGACAGGCCCGGGAAGGCGATGGCGTCTTCCACGTTCGGGTTCTTCTTCATGATGTCGCCCATGCGGGTGATCACCTCTTCCGTGCGGTCGAGCGTGGCGCCGTCGGGCAGTTGGGCAAAACCGATCAGGTACTGCTTGTCCTGCGCCGGCACGAAGCCGCCGGGCACCGCCTTGAAGAGACCGAAGGTCACGGCGACGAGCGCGACGTAGATCGCCAGCATCAGCGCCTTGCGCGAGATCACGCGCTTCACGCCGCCGCTGTAGGCCTCGGAGCCGCGATGGAACAGCTTGTTGAAGCCGCGGAACAGCCAGCCGAAAGCCTTGTCCATGCCGCGCGTCAGCGCGTCCTTGGGAGCATCGTGGCCGCGCAGCAGCAAGGCAGCGAGCGCGGGCGACAGCGTGAGCGAGTTGATCGCCGAGATCACCGTCGAGATCGCAATCGTCACCGCGAACTGGCGGTAGAACTGGCCCGTGAGACCGCTGATGAAGGCCAGCGGAACGAACACGGCCACCAGCACCAGCGCGATCGCGATGATGGGGCCCGACACTTCGCGCATCGCGCGGTAGGTTGCTTCACGCGGCGTGAGCCCCGCCTCGATGTTGCGCTCGACGTTCTCCACCACCACGATGGCGTCGTCCACCACGATGCCGATGGCCAGCACCAGCCCGAACAGGCTCAGCGCGTTGATCGAGAAACCGAGGATGTGCAGCACCGCGAAGGTACCGATCACCGACACCGGCACGGCCAGCAGCGGGATGATGGAAGCGCGCCACGTCTGCAGGAACAGGATCACGACCAGCACCACCAGCATGATGGCTTCGAGCAGCGTGTGGATCACCGATTCGATCGATGCGCGCACGAACTGCGTCGGGTCGTAGGCGATGCGGTATTCCAGGCCCTCGGGCATGTTCTTGTTGAGCTCGGCCATCGTCTTGCGCACGTTCGACGAGATGTCGAGCGCGTTGGAGCCCGGTGCCTGGAACACACCCATGCCGACGGCCGGGTCGTTGTTCAGCAGCGAACGCAGCGAGTAATCGGCGGCGCCCATTTCGAGGCGGCCGATGTCGCGCAGGCGGGTCACGGCGCCGTCGGTGCCGCTCTTGACGATGATGTCGCCGAATTCTTCTTCGCTCTGCAGGCGCCCTTGCGCATTGATCGACAGCTGCATGTCCACGCCCGACAGGCCCGGCGAAGCGCCGACCACGCCGGCCGCGGCCTGCACGTTCTGGCCACGGATGGCAGCCACCACGTCGCTGGCCGACAGGCCGCGCTGCGCGACCTTCTGCGGGTCGAGCCACACACGCATCGAGTAGTCGCCGCCGCCGAAGATCTGGACCTGGCCCACGCCTTCGATGCGCGCCAGCGGATCCTTCACGTTCAGCACCGCGTAGTTGCGCAGGTAGTTGATGTCGTAGCGGTTGTTCGGCGAGACGAGGTGGACCACCATCGTCAGGTCAGGTGCGCTCTTGACGGTCGTGATGCCGAGCCGGCGCACTTCCTCGGGCAGGCGCGGCTCGGCTTGCGAGACGCGGTTCTGCACAAGCTGCTGTGCCTTGTCGGGATCGGTGCCGAGGCGGAACGTGACGGTGAGCGTCAGCACGCCGTCGGTGGTTGCCTGGCTGCCCATGTAGAGCATGCCCTCGACGCCGTTGATCTGCTCTTCGATCGGTGTGGCGACGGTTTCGGCGATCACCTTGGGGTTGGCGCCGGGGTAGGTGGCGCGCACCACCACCGAGGGCGGCGCGACTTCCGGGTACTCCGAGATCGGCAACCCGCGCAGCGCGATCAGGCCGGCTATCAGCATCAATAGCGACAGCACGCCGGCAAAGATCGGCCGGTCGATGAAGAATTTTGAGAGATTCATGATGGTTCTCCGGTGGGCGCGGGTGCGCCCTCCTCCGAAATCAGGACTTGGCCGCTTCCGCGACGCGTTCCGGTTGTTGTTGCTTGGGGTCCGCCTTGGCGTCCATGGTCACTTGCTGCGGCGCCACCAGCGCACCCGGGCGGATGTGCTGCAGGCCGTTGACGATGACGCGATCGCCCGCCTTCAGGCCCTTGCTCACGACGCGCAGGCCGTTGATGGAAGTGCCCAGGGTCACTTCGCGGTAAGTGGCCTTGCTGTCTTCACCCACGACCATCACGAACTTCTTGTTCTGGTCGGTGCCGATGGCACGCTCGCTCACCAGCAGTGCGGTGTCGTTGCGAGCCTGGCCCATGCGGATGCGGGCGAACTGGCCGGGGATGAGCGCGCCGTCCTTGTTGTCGAACGAGGCACGCACACGCACCGTGCCGCTGCGCGCGTCGACCTGGTTGTCGATCAGCTGCAGCTTGCCGGTGAAGGGCGTGCCGTCGAGGCCGGCGGTACCCATCTGCACGGGGATCGACTCGATCTGGCCGCGGGCGCTGGAGCCGCTCGGCAGGTCTTTCAGCGCACGGGTGATGACCTGTTCGTCAGCATCGAAGCTCGCGTAGATCGGGCTCACCGAGACCAGCGTGGTCAGCACTGGAGCGCCCGGACCGGCCGCCACCAGGTTGCCCACCGTCACCTCGATCCTGCCGATGCGGCCCGACACCGGAGCCCGCACCTGGGTGTAGCCCAGGTTCAGGCGCGCCGACTGCAGCGAGGCTTGCGCCGCACGCAGGTTGGCGTCGGCTTCGCGGCCGGCGTTCACACGCTCGTCGTATTCACGCTGGGCAATGGCCTTGTCGTCCCACAGGCGCTTGGCACGCTCCTGCTCGCTGCGGCTGAACGACTGGCGGGCCTGTGCGGATGCCACCTGCGCTTCGGCGCGCTCGACCTCGGCCGCGTACGGCGCGGGGTCGATGGTGACCAGCAACTCACCCTGCTTCACCAGCGCGCCTTCGCGGAAGTGCAGCGACTGCACGGCCCCCGCGACGCGGGAGCGCACGTCGACGCGCTCGACGGCTTCGAGCCGGCCCGAGAACTCGTCCCAGGCATTGATCTCGCTCGACGCCACGGTGGCGACAGAAACCGGCGTGGCTTGCGGCGCGGCCGGGGCGTTGTTGGCTTCGGCCTTGAAGCTGTACATGCCAACCACCGCGGCGGCCACCGCCAGCAGTGCGGTAATGCCGGTCACGGCGGGCCACAGGCCCTTGCGGGCTACGGAAGACAGCTTTTTCTCGTTGTTCGACATGATGGTTCGTCCTTCTCGATGACTTTGGGGATGCAACAGGCCACCCCGGCGCTTTTGGCACCAGGAGGCGGAATTCAGGAAAAAGAGGGCCCTCGCACGCTGCCGCGCTGGCAGCGTGTCGATCAGGCAGCCGTGGCTGGCCGGGAGCTAGCTGGGGTGGTTGGGCGCCGCACCCGTGGGCACGGTGGTCGGCGGTGTGGTCGCGCTGAAGAACTCGCGGAAGTGCTGCTGCACCGTGGCCTCACAGGCCACGCAACCCGTGTTCTCGGTGTCGTACAGCGCCTTGGGCCAGTTCGAGGCGCTGGGCAGCACGCTGCTCGTGACCTCGATGCCGGCGGCACGCAGGCGGCCCGCGAAGGTCAGCGCCTCGTCGCGCATGGCGTCGTCCGCCCCCACCAGCACCAGCGCGGGCGCCAGTGACGACAGCCGCAGCGAACCGCTAGGCACCGCATAGGGGTGCGTGGCGTTCGAGGGGCAGCTCAGGTACTTCTCCCAGCCGCTGGCCCAGCGGCACTCGGGCTCGTCGCTGGTAGCGTTGCGCAGCGAGGCGGTACCGGCGCACGGATCGAGCATGGGCGACAGCAGGATCTGGCCTGCCACCGGCGGATGTGCCCGGTCGCGAGCGATGAGTGCCACCGCGGCCGCCAGGTTGCCACCGGCTTCTTCGCCGGCCAGGTACACCTGCGCACCCTTGCCGCCGAGCTTGGTGCGCTGCTTGTAGAGCCATTCGAGGGCGGCATAGCCCACCTCGATCGGCTCCGGGAACGGCGACTGGGGCGCCAGCGGGTAAGCCACCGACACCACCACCGCACCCGCGCCGGCCAGCAGCCGGGCCACATTGCGGCCGTTGTCGAGGTCGCCGCAGACGAAGGTGCCGCCATGAAAGTGCAGCACCAGCGGTGCGACGTCACCCTTGGCGCGCTGGCCGTACACACGGGCACCGACCGGTTCGCGGCCAGGCAGCTCGATCGACAGATCGGCTTCCACGCCTTGCGCCGCAGCGCGGGCGGCGGCTTCGGCAGAACGGGACGATGGAACGGGTGACATGGGCGACCTCAGGGAATTGGGCGATGGTTGAAATATAAGTCGCCCAGTGTGACGTTAAACAGGCAAGCCGCCCCTACTCTGTTTCCAAACCGACAACAATCGCGGCGCTTCGCAAGGGTTTGGCGCCTTGTGTGAGAATCCGCTCCCCCCGGTGTGGGCCGGGCACCAACAACAGGCATTCGATGGATCAAATCCAGGCCATGCGGATCTTTGTCCGCGTCGTGGAAGCCGGCACCTTCACCCGGGCGGCAGACTCGCTCGCCCTGCCCAAGGGCACGGTCACCAAGCAGATTCAGGCGCTCGAATCGCGCCTGCGCGTGAAGCTGCTCAACCGCACCACGCGCCGCGTCACCGTCACGCCCGACGGCGCGGCCTACTACGAGCGCGCCGCGCGCCTGCTCAACGACTTCGACGACATGGAAGCCAGCATGACGAATGCGCAGGCCAACCCCACGGGGCGGCTGCGCATCGACATAGGCACCTCGGTGGCGAGGCAGATCATCCTGCCCGCGCTGGCCACCTTCTGCGACCGCTACCCCGACATCCAGGTCGATCTGGGCGTGAGCGACCGCACCGTCGACCTGATCAGCGACAACGTCGACTGCGTGATCCGCGCGGGCGACCTCAGCGACCAGTCGCTGGTGGCACGGCGCATCGGCACGCTGCACTTCGTCACCGTGGCGTCACCGGCATACATCAAGCGCTACGGCGTGCCGCAGCACCCGAACGACATCGAGAAGCGCCACGTGGTGGTGAGCTATTTCTCGGGCACCACGCGCCGCGTGTACCCCCACGAGTTCAAGAAGGGCGACGAGCACATCGAGCTCAACGGGCACTACCGCGTGTCGGTCAACGAGAGCAACGCGCACATCACGGCGGTGCTCGGCGGTTTCGGCATTTCGCAGTGCATCACCTTCATGGCCGAGCCGCTGCTGGAAAGCGGCGAACTGGTCGAGGTGCTGCCGGACTGGAGTCGCGATCCGCTGCCCATTCACGTGGTGTACCCGCCCAACCGGCACCTGAGCGCGAAGGTGCGGGCCTTCGTTGACTGGGCGGCGGAGCTGTTTGCGAAGAACCCGCGGCTGCAGCGCCGCTGAATCGGCCCGCGCGGGCAGCCAAGGCAGGGAGCGCGTCAGTACACCGGCTCGCAGCGCACTTCGGTCTTCACCGAATTGGCAATGAAGCACTCTTCATGCGCCCGGTGGTGCATCTGCTCGATCTGCTCGCGCGTCGGCACGTTCTCGCCGGAAAAGGTCACTTCCGGCCGCAGCGTGACCACCGTCATCGCCATCTTTCCCTCGGCGTTCTTCTCCATCACGCCGGTGGCTGCATCGAAATACCGGTCGACGACGAACTTGCGCTTCACGGCCATGGTGAGGAACCACAGCATGTGGCAGTTCGACAGCGAGGCGACGAACATCTCTTCAGGATCGACCGCCGACGCATCGGACATCGGCAGCGGCACCACGTGCGGCGACGACGAGCCCGCCACTTCCGCGCCGCCGTCGAAGCGCAGCGAATGCCTTCTGCTGTAGGTGTTGCCGAGAAAGTCCTGCTCGCCGCGCAGCCAGAGGATTTCAGCGGTGTAGTGAGCCATGCGCAATTTTCCTTCAGAGATCGATGCGGTAGCGAAACTTGGTAAGGCTGCCCTGGCTCGGCAGGGTGATGAAGGTTTCGATCAGCACGCCGCCATTGGCCGCGATCACTTTCTGCGACGCGAAGTTGTCCGGGCTGGTCGTGATCTCGACGCGGTTCAGCCCCTCGCCCGCAGCAAGCGTCAGCATGGCGCCGAGCGCACGCGTCGCATAGCCCTTGCGCTGCTTCCACGGCACGACGTTGTAGCCGATGTGCCCCAGGCAGTAGAGAGGCAAGACGTCGGTGCCGGGCTGCCAGCGCAGGTCGATGCTGCCGCAGAACTCGCCGTCCCACATCCAGCACTTGTAGCCCGGCAGGCGCCGCACCTTGGAGCCGTCGGGCATGACGATGCGCCCGCCTTTGGCTTCGCGGTCCACCAGGCTGGCAAGGAAGCGGTCGGCATTGGCCTTGATGGCGGCGCGTTCCTCGGAGCCCGATTCGGGTCGCGTCTCGTCGCGCGCCCAGCCCCGGTTCAGGGCCGACACATAGCTGGGCAGGTAGGCCTTGGCGGGCCAGACCAGTTCCATCGGACGGGTCTCGGCCTTGGACATGGATGGTTTCATGCTCCCATCAGCCTGACGATCAGCGGCACCAGCAGCGCCGTCGCGATGCCGTTCAGCCCCATGGCCAGCGCGGAGAACGCGCCCGCCGTCTCATTCACCTGGATGGCCCGCGCCGTGCCGATGCCGTGCGCCGCCATGCCGACCGCAAAGCCGCGCACCGCGGGTTCCTTGATGCGCAGCAGGTTCAGCAGCCCGGTCGCCATGATCGCGCCCGAGATGCCGGCAACGGCCGCGGCCACCGCCGCCAGCGAAGGCAGCCCGCCGATCTTCTCGGCCACGCCCATCGCGATGGGCATGGTGGCTGACTTGGGCGCAAGCGACATCATCAACTCGTGCGAGCCGCCCAGCACCCAAGCAATGCCGATGGCCGACACGATGGCCGCGACCGATCCCACCAGCAGCGCCACACCGATGGGCAGCCACAGCCGCCGCAGCCGGCCAACCTGGCTGTACAGCGGCACGGCCAGCGCCACCGTGGCGGGGCCGATCAGGAAATGCACGAACTTCGCGCCTTCGAAGTACGTGTCGTAGGGCGTGCGCGTGAGCAGCAGCACGCCGACGATGACGATCACCGAAATCAGCACCGGGTTGACCACCGGATTGCGCCCGCTGCGGGTGTGCAGCCACAGCGCGCCGAGGTAGGCCAGCAGCGTGAGCGACAGCCACAGCAGCGGCGACTGCGCGAGGAAGACCCAGATTTCAGAAAGCTTGGCCGGCGCGGTCATTGCGCGTCCTTGCCGGTGAGGCGGATCATCCAGCGGAACGTGAGCGCCGTGACCGTCATGGTGAAGGCCGCGCCGACGATGCCCGCCGCAAGAAACGGCAGCCACTCGCGCCCCACCCGCTCGAAATGCAGCATGACGCCGGTCACGGCCGGAATGAACAGCAGCATCAGGTTGCGCAGCAGATGGCCCGATGTGTCGGTCAGCACCTGCGGCACGCCGCCGCGCACCAGCAGGCCGATGAACAGCAGCACCATGCCGATCAGCGGACCGGGAATGGGCAGGCCGAGCCACTGCACGAGCAGTTCGCCGGCCAGTTGGCAGAGAAAGAGCGTGGTGATGGCGTAGAGCATTTTTCTTGTGGGTGCGGGTGTATGTGTTCAGGACGCGTTTGTCCAGGCCTCTTTCAACGCCTGCTGGCTGGCGGGCGGCAGCACGCCGAGACGCACGTGGCCCGGCAGGCCGAAGGAGGCGCAGTCGCGCAGCTTGATGCCTTCGGCGCGCAGGTGCTTCAGCAGACCGGCAAAGTCGTCCACCATGGGCTGGGCGACATGAAAGTTCGCGTCGCTGGGCCAGACGTGCCAACCGATCTCACTGCACATGGCCATCTGCGACGCCTTCCAGTCGCGCAAGGTCCCGAGGCTTTCACGAAGCCAGGCCTGCACGTCAGGCTGCGTCCAGGCCGAGAGCATTGCCACGCCGTGCGAGCCCACCGGCCACGAGGCGCTCAGGCGCAGCAAGGCGCGCACCGCATCCTGCGCGTTTGACGGAGCGATCACATAGGCCGCACGTACGCCTGTCATCCCCAGCGCCTTGTTGGGAGACCACATCTGCCAGAGGCGATCCAGGCGGCTCTGGCTCAGCGCAAGGCGGCCCTCCAGGCGCAAGGGCTCGTAGGCGCGGTCGAGCACGCAGGGCACGCCCTCGGGCAGGGCATCCACTGTCTCGAGAATGCCCTGCTGCGCCTGACCCAGCGGCGTGGAGGGATCGCAGCACCAGGCGAGCCGCAGTTGGCGCGCCGGATGCGGTGCGCGCACCACCTGCAACCCATGGGCTCGCGCGGCCGCCGCATAGTCGCCGTAAGACATGGGCGGCAGCGCGACCTCGCCATGGCCGCCGCGATCTTCCAGGGCCGCCCAGGTGGTGATGCGCCGGATGAACTCGCTGGCCCCGGCTGCAAGCACGATGCGCCAGGCTTCCACGCCGTGCATGACCGCAAGTTGCTCACGCAACGCCGTGTAGGCCGGATCGGGATACCGCGAGACGTCGGCAGCGCTGACCCGCTCCAGAGCCTCGGGGCATGGGCCACAGGCATTGGCATTGGTCGAGAAGTCGTGCGGCGCGGCGCCAGCCGCATCAGGACCGCCATGCACCACCGTGCTCATACCCACCTCCAGCCGGCTGTCGCCACGATGACCAGCGACGCGAACACGCCCGCCGCCAGCGCGGCCCGGCCACCCAGTTGCGCGGTGCGTTGCATGTCCAACGCGGAAGGCGCACGCCCCTCGGCATTCAGCGCATACACGCCCGGCTTCGCAAGCCGCACACCAAGGAGTAGCGCCATCGCCGCCATCGGCCAGCCGCTGTTGGGCGACGGCGTACGGCGCGCCTCTTCTGACAGCCCCGTGGGCCAACGCCACGCCGCCAGCGCCAGCAGCCCCACTGTGATGCGCGCCGGCACCCACGAGAGCACATCGTCCGCGCGCGCGGCCCACTTGCCGAGCCAGGTCCAATCACGGCCGTTGCGCTCGCCGCGGTAGCCCCACATCGCGTCGGCGGTGTTGGCAAAACGGTAGAGCGCCGCACCCGGCAGGCCGAGCAGCACGAACCAGAACACCGGGGCCACGAGCGAATCGTTGAGGTTTTCCGCGAGCGATTCGATGGCGCTTTCGCGCACTTCGCGCTCGCTGAGCCGGGAGACGTCGCGGCTCACCAAGCGCGCCAACTGCTTTCGGCCGGCATCGAGCGAAACGGCCAGCGCGGCTTCGACCGCAAGTACTTCATCGCGCAGCATGCGCCAGGCAAAGAGTGGCTTCAGCAGCAGGCCCAGCAGGAGTGCAACGGCCCATGCAGGCAGCGACAGCACCATGAGCGTCTGCAAGGCCATGGCGACGCCCCAGACGCACGCGCCCCCCACGCACCACACCAACGCGCCAATGAAGAACATTGGCAGATCCACCGGCTTCGCTGGGTACGCAGGCGGCGCGATGCGCGAACCGAGCCCGAGGTAGCGTCCCATCCACACGACGGGATGCAACGCCGCAGGCGGCTCACCCAGCCAGCGGTCGATGGCCAGTGCGATCCACAGCGCGGCGGCTACAGCGATGGCGTATTCGAGATTCTGGAGGAGCATGGGAGCCGCCATTCTCGCGAATCAGGCAGTCGCCCTGCCCCGGCGCCACTGCATCAGTGCACCGAGTGCGACAAGCAACGCAGCCCCCAACGCCACCCAGAGCCGAAGGACGATGGTCTCGGCCTTGGGCGATGGGGCGTCAGCGGGCGTCGGTTCGAGCTTGAGGCCGCTGACGGGCTGGGGGCTGTCCGGCGCTGGCTCGGCTGCCGGGGTAGGAGCTGGCACGGGCGCTGCCGCGACCACGGGCTCGACCGACGGGCGTGGCTGGTGTGAAGGCGCAGGCTGCGACAACTCCGCCTGCGCGAACCGCTGCACGCCCGCATTCCGCTCGCGCAGCCCGGTCGCGCGCACCGCCTCCGCATAGGCCCGTGCCAGTTCGCGTCGCGTGGCGCCATCCGGCTTCCAGTAATTCAGCCGCACCGCGTCGAGCATGCGCTCCAGCGTCTGCGCGAAGGCAGCCCGGTTGTCACCTTCCAGCCACTCGCGCGTGCCCAGCTTGTACTTGTCGCGCACGTACACCTCGTGCAGCGACTGCCACTGGTCCTGCCGCACGGCCTGCGGCGCCGTGACCTGCCAGCCCCAGAGAAACTGCGCAGTCTTGAGCACCTGCAGCGTGCCGCTGTAGCCTTCGGCCTTCTGCGCCTCGATCCATTGCGGGTGCAGGTAGCGCGTCTGCATCTCGCGTGCGATGGCGCCTGCGGCCGTGTCGGTGCGCACCGCACTGCCGTCGCGCAGGTTCTGCACGTACAGCGCCGGGTCCTTGCCAGTGAGCTGGCGCACGGCCTGCGCGATGCCGCCGAGGTACTGGAACGGATCGTCGTTGGTCAGCACGCCATACAGGTTGGAGCTGCGCGCCATCAGCGCCGCATCGACCTGCATGAGATTGCCCGCATAGGCGCCCGGCCGTGCGGCGCCGTCGAGGCCTTTGCCGTAGGCGTGGCCCATGCGATCCATGTAGAGCTGCGCCATCTGCGCATCGCCGCCGCCGCGCTGCTGGCTTTTCCACACATCGCTCGCGAGCGCGGCTTCCTCGAGCCCGGCGCCGTAGCTGCCCTGCTCGTTCGAGAAAACGCGCGCTGTGGACCAGCGCCGCGCCTCCTGCACCGACGCGCCTTCCGAACGCAGCCTGCGCGCCATCGCCTCGCTGTGCTGCGCGACGGCGTTGCCGGGCTCTCGCAAGGCAGCCACCTGCTGCACCGCCTCGTCAAGCCAGCGCATCACGTTGGGAAACTGGTCGCGGTAGGAGCCGGTGACGCTGATCAGCACGTCCATGCGCGACCGCTTCAGCACCGACGCGGGAATCACCTCGATGCCCGTCATGCGCCCGCCCTCGTCCCAGCGCGGCTTCACGCCCATGGCGTAGAAGGCCTGGCTTTCCAGCACACCCTGGTGGCGCGAGGCCTCGCCAGCCCACAGCGTGAAGGCGATCTTTTCCGGCGCCTTGCCGGCATGGGTCTTGGCGTGTCCGGCGATCCAGGCGTCCATCGCGGCAACGCCTGCGTCCCAGGCCGCGCGCGTAGGCACACGGCTCGGGTCGAAGCCGTAGAGATTGCGACCGGTCGGCAGGCTGTCGGGGTTGCGCACCGGATCGCCGCCGTAGCTCGACTTCAGGTAGCGGCCGTCGAGCGCCGTGAGCAGTCCTTCGATTTCTTCGTTGTGGGCAAGCACGGCATCGAGCTTCTGCGCGCGTTCGGCCAGCGACAGCAGACTTCGCTGTTCGGCCGAGGTCTTGCCCATGGCACTCGCTGCCTGCGCATCGGTAAGCGCGAGTTCGACCCAGCGCGCGGGCCGCGAGCCGGCAACGCTCTTCGCATCGATCAGAAAAACCTCGTCGATGTCTTCACCCAGCGCCTCGACCAGAGGCTTGCCGAGGATCTGCAGGATCGTCATGCGCCGGCGCTGCGCATCGGGCGCCTGCCCGAAGGTCGCCAGACCCAGCGGCTGCGCGGTCTGCGCGAGTTCGTCGAGGTACGGATGCAGCACCGCGATGAAGCCGGCGAAGTCCGCGCGAATCCGAGCGGGCGTCCAGTTCAGGTCGCGGTCGTAGTGCTGCTCCACGAACTCGGCCGTCAGCTGCTTTTCCATCGCCGTCTTCACCGGGCCGGGCGACAGCGTCTCCCAGTCGTGCATGCGCTCGTGCATCGCCTGCACGCCGGGTCGAAAACCGGCGGGCGCGAACATCGGCGTCGAATGGCTCACCATGGTCGCGCGACCGCGGCGCTTGGCGGTGGTGGCCTCGCCGAGGTTGTCCATGATGTACGGGTACACGTTGGGCAGATCGCCGAGCGCGAGCAATGGGTCGTCCTGCACCGACAGGCCGCGCTCCTTGCCCGCAGACCATTCGACCGTACCGTGCGTGCCCACGTGCACCACCGCGCTCGCACCGAACTGCGTGCGCAGCCAGAGGTAGGTGGCGAGGTAGCTGTGGCTCAGCGGAATGGCCGAGCGGTGGTACACCTGCTCAGCCTTGCTCGCCACCTGCGTGCCAGGCTCGAAGCGCGGCGGCTGGCGCAGCACGACGACGTTGCCGAACTGCACGCGCGGGATCACGAAAGCCTGCTCACCCGCGACGGAGCGCAGCATGGTCGATTTCTCGGGTGGGCCCCAGTAGCCTTCGATGCGGCGCTGCGTTTCCACCGGCAGCGACCGGAACCATGCGAGGTAGCGCGACAGCGGCATCACGTCGGCCAGGTTCTTGTCGAGCAGCGGCTGCAGCTCGTCGCCCTGCCCCGTCGGGTAGTAGGCCCTCATCGTCGCCTGCACTTGCGCGATGAGCGCGTCGGCGCCAGGCAGTTCGGTGCGATAGCCGGCGGACTTCATTGCCGCGAGCATGTTGCTCACGCTGCGCGGCACATTGAGGAAGGACGCGCCGAAGTTGGCTTCGCCCGGTGGGTAGTTGTAGACCAGCATCGCCACACGGCGGTCCGCGGCCGGCGTGCGTTGAAGCCGCAACAGCGCAGCCGCCTTGTCTGCCACAGCATCGATCTGCGCGGGCAGCGGCTGCAGCGTGCCGGCCGCTGCGTCGCGCGCGCTCACCAGCATCGGGTCTGTCATGCCGGCCAGCTCGCTCGGGCTGTAGTAGGCAGCAATGTCGGTTTGCGACAGGCCATCTTTGCTCTGCGTCCATTGGGTGGCGTCCATGGCCAGCGAGGGCAGCGTCTGCAGCACCGGCACGCCGATGCGCTCAAGCTCGGCCTTGCGCTCGTTCGGGCTGAAGACCAGCGAGGCATTGACGATCGCATCGGCCACGCACTGCTCGCCGGCGTGCGTCATGCGAAAGAACAGGTCTTTCTGCTGGCGCGGGCCGTAGAAGGCATAGGCGCGCAGGCCGCGCCGTTCGAGCGAGGCTATCAGCGCATCGAGCCAGCCGGTGTCGTCGCCCGTCACGGTGGCGCTGTTGATGGCAATGGCGACCGTGCCGCTGCTGCCGGGCAGCCGTTCGATGGCGGCGATGTCGGTCTCGATGCGCGGCCAGCCCGGGTGATAAAGGCCGGCCAGCGGCAGCGGCACGGGGTCGGGCAGGCCGTCGAGCTTGCCGGGCTGCTCCAGGGCCTTCATCGCCGCGCCGAGATTGGCAGCGCCGGAGAAGCGCCAGTACTCGCGCAGGCGCTGCGCCCATGCGGCATCGACGCCGCGCTCGGGCACCAGCGGCGCGGCAGTGGAGGCTTGCCCCTTGACCACCAGCGCGAATTCGCCGATCAGCACATACGGCGCAGTGCTGCGCAAGATCGTGTCGCCGAAGCGCGCAGCAGCAGCTTGCGCGACGCTGATGTGCGGTGCATCGATGACTAGCAGACGCGCCCCTTCGAGCGCAGCAGTCAGCGTCTCGGGCGAGTCCTGCGACGCCGAAACCACCTGCAACGGCAACCCGGCTTCACGCGCCGCAGCCTCCAATCGAACCACTCGCGCCGGCGAAACCAGCGAGGTGCTCAAAACAACGACACGTCCCCCCGCAGGCTGGGCCTGTGCCGGCGCAAGAAACCCCAGCACCGCCACCAAAAGCCAGAAGAAGAAAACCCGCGTCACTTCCCGCCCTGCGCCGGAACGGCATCCGCCGGCACATAGACCATCGTGCCGTCTTTCAACCGCCAGGCAGTGCCGGCCTTCTCACCATCACCCTGCCCCGTCGCGCCGCTGGCCTTGAAGCGCGTGATCTTGCGGCCCTCGCGCGTGACGATCTCCATGCTCGGCTGGCCCTCGTTGCGGATGATCGTCACCTTGTCCTGCGCGAACGGGTTCATCGGGTTGTTGATGACCGCGATCATCAGCATGCCGATCACCACCATGAACACATCGATCAGGTTGATGGTCGAGAGCACCGGATCGTCGTCATCGCTGTCCAGGCTGCTCAGAATGGAAAACTGGCGACGACTCATGAGAGGCGGTCCCGAGCATCGAGCACCGACACCAGCTCGCGCATCAGCCAGCGGCGCCGCACGGTGTAGACCACGAAGGTGATCGAGGCCGAGGCCAGTGCCACGATCACGCTCGCGAATGCGGGCGCCAGGCTCTGCGCCACGCCCTGCGATTCGCCCGAGGCCACGGCCACGAGCGCAGGCCCCATCGGAATCATGGTGGCGATCAGCCCCAGCATCGGCGCCACGCGGCTGCACAGGCGCACGCCTTCGAGCTGCTTGAGCACAACCAGCTCCATCTGCTCCTGGCTGGCCTGCGCATGACGCTGCAGCACCAGTGCACGCGATGGGTCGCGGCGGCGCTGCAAGTATTCGATGCCGAACGCGCCAAGGCAGTACACGGCATAGACGAAGGACAGCAGCACGCCCAGCGTCACCGGCCAGAGGAACAGGCGCGCAAGCTCGAAGAGAACGGTGTCGAAAGCCAGCATCAGGTGGGCTCCACGGAAGACGGATGGTCGAAAAGGTCCGAAGGCCGGCCCCAGCCCTCGTCGAACACCAGCGACGAAAGCGGTTCGCGCCTGGCCCAGCGTTCGCGCAGCAGCATCGGCTCTTCGTAAAAGCTGTGCACGGGCCCCAGGCACAGCAAGGCGATGGGCTCCGCGCCTTCAGGCAGGCCGAGCAGCACCGACACCTCGGCCGGATCGAACAGCGACACCCACCCCATGCCCAGCCCTTCGGCACGCGCCGCGAGCCAGAGGTTCTGGATGGCACAGGAGGCCGAGGCCAGGTCCATCTGCGGCAACGTGCGGCGGCCGAACACGTGCTTCTCGCGGCCCTCGGCCAGCGTCACCACCAGCAGCTCAGCCGCGTCGAGCAGGCCCTGCACCTTCAGGCGCATGAACTCGTCCTCGCGCTCGCCGAGTGCGCGGGCGGTCAGCACGCGCTCGTGCTCGACGACACGGTGCAGTTGCTGGCGCAGCGCCTCACCGCGAATGCGGATGAAGCGCCACGGCTGCATGAAACCGACGCTGGGCGCGTGGTGCGCCGCATCGAGCAGCCGGCGCAGCACCTCGGGCGCGACCTGCCCGCCCGCGAAGTGGCGCATATCGCGCCGCTCGTGGATGGCGCGGTAGACCGCCCTCACCTCGTCGACCGCGAACGCATGTGCCATCACGCTCAATCTTCGATGCCGCGTTGTGCAGGAATGCCGGCCTTGAAGGCGTGCTTGACGAGCGTCATCTCGGTCACGGTGTCGGCCAGTTCGATGATCTCGGGCGGGCAGCGCCGGCCGGTGAGCACCACGTGTACATGCTTCGGCCGCGCGCGCAGCGTTTCGAGCACGCCTTCCAGAGGCAGCCAACCGTAGATCAGCGGATAAGTGATCTCGTCGAGCACCACCAGGAAGAACTCGCCCGACAGGATCGCGGCCTTGGCCTTCTCCCAGCCGTCGCGCGCCAGTTGCCCGGAGCGTTCGAGGTCCTGGCTCTTCCAGCTGAAGCCGTCGCCGAGCCCTTCGATCGGAATGCCGATCTGCTCGAACATCCGGTGTTCGCCGAAGCGCGCAGTGGGCACCTTCATGAACTGGTAGATCTTCACGGCCTTGCCGCGGCCGTGGGCGCGCAGCGCGAGGCCGAAGGCGGCGGTGCTCTTGCCCTTGCCGTCGCCTGTGTTGACGATGACGAGGCCTCGGCGTTCGCCTTCTGGTTTCTCGTATGGCTTTTCGCTTGGGGGTGTCTCTATTTGCATGGCTTTTCCAGTTCAGTTTCGGGGCTGTTGTTTCGGGGTGCGTGCGAATGACACCGGGTACTCCCCTCCGCGAATGTCCCCCGCCTTCGGCTCCTCCTTTATTTCGCTGCGGGGAGCACCCGGTGCCATTCGCACATAGACGCAGCTCTCATGCTGGCGGTTCGACCGCAGCGCCCGACGATCACGTCGATGGGGTACCTTGCGCAGCGAAATAAAGGAGGAGGCCGAAGGCCGGGGGACATTCGCGGAGCAAGGTACCCCGTCGGCGTGAGCGCGCCCCGAACAACGCACCGAAAACACAGCGCATCTCATAACGGCAACGCAATCCACTGCTCGGCCACCCGATGCACCCGAATGCGATGGTCGAACACCTGCTCCAGCGCCGCGTGCGTGGCAGGGTCGCTGCAGCCGCCGTGGTGCACCACCCGGCCGCGATCCATCACGACAAGTTCGTCGGCCGCCAGCGCCATCGGCAGCTCGTGCAGCACACTGACCACGGTCTTGCCTTCGGCCACCAGCGCGCGGGCCGTCTGCATCCAGTCGGCCTGGTGCGGTGGGTCGAGGTTGGCGAGCGGCTCGTCCATCAACAGCAGTTCGGCCTCGACAGCGAGCGCGCGCGCCAGCAGCACCCGCTGACGTTCGCCACCGGAAAGCTGACCCAGTGGACGGTCTCGCCATTCCCAGGCCTGGGTGCTGCGCAGCGCACGCTCCACCGCCTCGCGGTCAGCCTCGCTGGGGGCGGCCAGCCAGCGCTGGTGCGGCAGGCGGCCAAGCATGGCGACGTCATAGACCATCAGGTCGTCGGCGCTGCCCTCGCCCGTGCCGCTCTGGCCGAGCCACGAGAGGCGCTGGGCGCGGATGCGCGCCGGCACCTTGTTCTGCGCCTCGCCGAAGAGCCGCACCTCGCCCCGGTGCGCCAGCAGGCCCGCGAGCGCCTTGAGCAGCGTCGACTTGCCCGCACCGTTCGGGCCGACGATGCTGGTCCAGCGGGCCGACGACAACGCCAGATCGATGTCGTGCAGCACCTCGGTTGCGCCGAGCGTGGCGCTTACCTTGTGTGCTTCGAGAGCGGGTGTGTTCTGCCGGCTGCTCATGCCACGCCACTCCGCGCGCCGCGCCGGTGCATCAACCACAGCAGGTAGCTGCCGCCCAGCACGGCCGTGAGCACGCCAACCGGCAGTTCCTGCGGCGCGATCAGCCAGCGCGCCAGCAGGTCGGCCGCCATCAGCAGCAGCCCGCCCATCAGCGCCGACAGCAGGATCAGCCGCGCGTGCGTGGTCTTGATGGCCGAGCGCACGAGATGCGGCGCCGCGAGGCCGACGAAGGCGATCAACCCGGTCTGCGCCACGGCTGCGCCGGTGGCCAGTGCCAGCACCACGACCAGCGCCGCGCGCATCGCGCCCAGCGGCAGGCCGAGGCTGCGCGCGGTGGCCTCGCCGAGCGCGAGCCCGTCGAGCACCGGCGCCAGCGCCCAGGCCAGCAGCAGGCAGACCGCACCGACCATCGCCATCACCGCGCAGGCACTCCAGCCGACGAGGCCGGTGCTGCCGAGAATGAAGCCCTGAATGGCTTGCAGGATGTCTGCCGAAGCGATGGTGATGAGGTCTTTCGCCGCGCCGAGCACCACGCCGACGATCACCCCAGCCAGCAGCAGCCGCAGCGTCTGCTGCACGCCCCGCGCCAGCATCAGCGTGAGCATTACCGCCAGCACCGCGCCGAGAAAGGCCGCGCCCGTGAGCCCGAGCCGCATCACCCACTGCGCGCTGGCGGCGGAGCCGCCGAACATCAGCAGCGCCAGTGCCACCCCGAGCGAGGCGCCCGAGGCGCTGCCCAGCAGGTACGGATCGGCCAGTGGATTGCGGAACAGCCCCTGCGCCACCGCGCCCGCCAGCCCCAGCAGCGCGCCCGCCAGCCACGCGCCAAGCGTGCGCGGCAGGCGGATGTCCCACACGATCTGCAGTGCCACCGGGTCGTGCCGCGCCGCGAGCAGGCTTTCGAAACCGGTGCTGCCGATGCCCAGGCCCAGCACCATCAGCGCAGCGCCCGCCACCAGCAGGCCTGCGCCAAGCAGCAAGACGCGGCGCAGATGGACCGTGTGCCTTCGCGCTGCGTTCACCGTTTGCCTCCCTTGTCGGCAAGGCACTGCGCCATCAGGCGCGCGGCCTCGTCCATGCGCGGGCCGGGGCGCACGAGCACGTCGGACTGTTCCGCGCTGAAGCGGCAGATGCGGCCCTCGCGCACCGCACGGATGCCGGCCCAGCCGGGGCGCTGCTCCAGCCCTTGCGCGCTGCGCACGCTGACCATGATGAGGTCGGGGTTCGCGCGCACCACGTACTCGGGGTTGAGCTTGGGGAACGGGCCGAGCGAAGCCGGCACGATGTTCCTCACGCCGAGCCGTGTGAGCGTTTCGCCGATGAACGACGACTCGCCCGCCGCGTACGGCGCGCTGTTCACTTCGAAGTACACGCGCATGCCCCTGGCGCTCGCGGGCACCGACTGCGCGGCGGCCGACACGCTGGCATCGATCACGCGCCAGACCTTCGGCGCTTCGTGCGTGCCGAGCACCTGGTCGAGCTTGTCGAGCACGCGCTGCACGTCGGCATGGCTCTTGGGTTCGAGCACCAGCACCTTCAGGCCCAGCGCCTCGAGCCGCTGCGTGACGCGCGACGACTTGGCGAGCAGCACCGCGTCGGGCTTGAGCGCGACGATGGCCTCGACGTTCGGGTCGATCCCGCCACCGAGCTGCGGCAGCGCCTTCACCTGTTCGGGCGAGTTGGAATAGCGGTCGACACCCACCAGCCGGTCGCAGGCACCGAGCGCACAAATCGATTCGGTAAGCGACGGCAGCAGCGAGACGATGCGCTGCGGCGGCTGCGGCAGGCTCACGGACACGCCGCGCTCGTCGACCACGTCGAAGGCGTGGGCGGCCAGCGCAAACAGGGCCAGGCCGAGCGCGGCCAGCGGAGTGCGGATCGTCTTTTTCTTCTTCATGCAGCAGGCGCTTTCAGGCTCAACGGCAGGCCGGCCGCCATCAGGGTGACGCGGTCGCAGGCGGCGGCCACGTCCTGGTTCAGGCGGCCGAGCGCGTCGACGAAAGCGCGCGTCTCGCGGCCCAGCGGAATCACACCCAGGCCGATCTCGTTGCCGACCAGCACCACCGGCCCGCGCGCCTCGCGCAGCGCGACCAGCAGCATGGCGATGTGTGTCGCCGGAGTGCGCGTCACGGGGCGGGCGTCTTCGGAGTGCAAGGGCATCAGCAGGTTGGTGAGCCACAGCGTGAGGCAGTCGACCACCACCAGCGTCTCGGGCGTGCTCTGCGTGACGACGGCGCGCGCGAGTTCGATCGGCTCCTCGATGGTGCGCATGCCGGGCACCCGCTCGGCACGGTCGGCTTGGTGGCGCACGATGCGCTCCAGCATCTCGTCGTCGTAGGCCTGCGCGGTGGCGATCAGCACGGCGCGGTGCGTGCGGGAATCGGCCGCGAACCAGTCGATCGCGCGCTGCTCGGCGCGGCGCGACTTGCCGCTCTTCTGACCGCCCAGGATGAACTCGTGCTCGACGGTCTTCGGCTTATTCGATTGCGGCATGGCTCTCCAACTCGATGGGCATGGCGCCGAAAAGGCGGGCCGTGGCTTGCGGACTGGAGGCAAACCACGCGTGGAAATAGCTCGCGCGCACCGGGCCGTGCACGTACAGCGCCTCGCCGCCGCGTGCGCCCACGGGCTGCGTCGCGCCGGGCCTGGCAGTGAGCGCGGCGGGCGCCAGTGGCGTTTCGCAGCGCGAATAGTGGAAGGTGTGTCCGCGCAGGGTGTGGCTGCCGAGGGTGAGCTGTTGCGGACCAAGGCCGGCGAGCCGCTTCTGCATGGTCACGCGGCCCGGCAGCAGGCCCCAGAGGCGGTGGACCTGCGCGTCGTCTTGCGTGGCCAGTTCGTCGAACAGCGCCATCATGCCGCCGCACTCGGCCCAGACCGGCTTGCCCGCAGCGGCATGCGCGGCGAGCGATTCGCGCATCGGCGCGCAGGCGGCCAGCGCTTCTGCGTGCAGTTCGGGGTAGCCGCCGGGCAGCCAGACCGCGTCGCATGCCGGCAAGGCATCGCCTGCGAGCGGCGAGAAAAAGGACAGCCGCGCCCCCAGCGCCGTGAGCACGTCGAGGTTCGCGGGGTAGATGAATGAAAAGGCCGCATCGCGCGCAATGGCGATGGCGCGGCCGGCCAGCAGCGGCGGCACGGCTTCTGCCTCGCCAGATGCGGGTGCCTCGAAACGCACCTGCGGCAGTTGACTGGTCTGCATCTGCCCGAGCGGCGTGGCGGCCAGCACATCGGCAGCCGCGTCGAGACGCGCCATCGCATCGCCGAGTTCGGTAGCGGCCACGAGGCCCAGGTGCCGCTCGGGCAGCGTGAACCCCCCGTCGCGCGGCAAGGCGCCAAGCCACTGCAAGGGTTCGCGCAGCGCGTCTTTCAACATGTCCGCGTGCCTCTCGCTGGCCACGCGGTTCGCCAGCACGCCGGCCCATGGCAACCCAGGCCGGAAGTTCTGCAGCCCGTAGGCCAGCGCGCCGAAGGTGCCCGCCATGGCGTGCGCATCGATCACCGCCAGCACCGGCAGGCCGAAGCGCTCAGCCAGGTCGGCCGCGCTGGGCGTGCCGTCGAACAGGCCCATCACGCCTTCGACGATCACCAGGTCGCACTCGGCCGCCGCGGCGCGCAGGCGCGAGCGGCAATCGGCCTCGCCGGTCATCCAGAGGTCGAGCGAATGCACCGGCGCGCCGGTGGCCAGCGCCAGCCAGTGCGGGTCGAGAAAGTCGGGCCCGCACTTGAAGGCGCGCACGCGCCGCCCCTGGCGCGCATGCAGCCGCGCGAGCGCCGCGGCGACGGTGGTCTTGCCCTGCCCCGAAGCCGGGGCAGCCACCAGCACCGCGGCGCACGAGACTGCCGCGGCACCGGCGGTGTCGCCTGGTTGGGTAGCTTGGCTTAGTGAGGCGTCCACTTGAGACCGACGTACGCGGTGCGGCCGGCATTGGCGTACAGCCGCGCGAACTGGTAGTCCTTGTTGCCCACATTGTCGACGCGGGCCACGAGGTTGAGGTCTCGCGTGATCTGCGTGCTGGCCGACAGGTTCAGCACGGTGTAGCCACCGAGCTTGATGGTGTTGGCCGCGTCGTCGTAGCGCTTGCTCGAGGACTGCACCTCGGCGCCCAGCGTCCAGCCGGCGACGCGCCAGTCGGCGCCCAGGGTGCCATGGCGCTTGGAGCGGCGTGCGAGCAGGTTGCCGGTGTCGGCGTCCTTCGGGTCCTGCACGTCGAGCGAGGCGCGCAGCGTGACGTCGCCCAGACGCTGGCTGGCCGACAGCGTGGCGCCCTGCAGGGTGGCACGGTTCACGTTGGTGTAGCAGCCGAACGTCGAGGCACAGCCCGTGGCGGTGCCGACGAAGTTGATCAGGTTGCGCACGCGGTTGCGATACACCACGATGCCGGCGGTGGTGCCGTCCTGGGCGTAGTTCATGCCCAGCTCGACGTTCTGGCTGCTTTCGGGCCGCAGCGTGGACACGCCGTATTCGCTGAAGCGCTGGTACAGCGTGGGCACGCGGAAGGCGGTGCCGGCCGAGGCCGTGAAGCGCAGCGACGGGGTGATGGCGTAGCCATAAGCCGCGCTGCCAGTCGTCTTGCCGCCGAACTCGCTGTCCCTGTCGTGGCGTACATGCAGCTGCAGCGAATGCGGGCCCTGCACGAAGCCGTAGCCGAGCGAAATCGCATCCTGCGAGCGGTCGCGCGACAGCAGCTTCGACGAGGTGGTGGGCGCGTTTTCGAGCGCGTCTTCGCGGCGCTCGAGGGTGGCCGTCACCAGGTGCGGGCCGAAGCGGAATTCGTTCTGGAACAGGTAACCGCGCAGGTTGGTTTCGGTCCGGTAGAACGAAGGCTGCGTCTTGTAGACCGACTGCGAATCGGTCACCTGCACGCGGGTGCTGTAGATGTCGTTCCACTTGGCCGACCAGGTCAGGCCGGCGGTACGCAGCGTGTTGTTCGACACGTCGTCGCGGAACAGGATCGGCGGCTTGGTCCTGTAGGAGACGGTGGCGTCGTAGCCGGCCTTGATGTCGCTGGTGAGCAGCGTGGCCTCCAGGCGCTGGTCCGGCGTGATCTGCAAGCCCAGCTTCACGTTGCCCGAGGTGCTGTTGTAGCCGTCGCGGTCGGGGCTGGTGTAGCCGTCTTTCACCACGTTGCGCTTGCTTGCGGGCTGCACGTTGTAGCCCTTGCTTTCCTCGTGCGCCACGCCGAACGAATAGTCGAACAGGCCCGACTTGCCGCTCACGCCGCCTTCGATCTTGCGCAGGCCCTTGCTGCCGAAGCCGATGCCCGCGTAAGGCGACACGCCCTCTTCGCCGCGCTTGGTGAAGAGCTGGATCACGCCGCCCACGGCGTCGGAGCCGTACACCGCGGCGGCCGGGCCGCGCAGCACTTCGATGCGGTCGATCTGCGAGAGCGGAATGCCCTCCCAGCCGGCGCCGCCGGTCGATTGCGAGTCGATGCGCACGCCGTCGAGGTACACGGCCGTGAAGCGCGTTTCAGCGCCGCGGATGAACAGGCTGGTGGTGTTGCCCACGCCGCCGCTGCGCGAGATCTCGATGCCGGGCAGGCGCGCCAGCACGTCGGCCACGCCGGTCGCGCCGCTGCGCTCGATGGTCTTGCGGTCGATGATGGACACGTCGCCCACCAGGTCCGACAGCGCCTGCGGCGTGCGGTTGGCCGTGACCACCGTTTCGCCCAGCGTGGGGGCGTCTTGTGCATGGGCCAGGCCACCGAAGGCGGAAGCCAGCGCCAGCGGCAGGCAGGCATGGCGGAGACGGCGCGCAGGAGCGCGGCCGCGAGAAAAGCAAACGTGGGAAATCATGAATGAGCCGAACGAACGTCAATACCCCTCGCCGGCCTCCCCGCCGGCGCCTGGGCGCCATGGCCGCCCCATGCACAGATCACGCATGCGGCAGCCGCCTTGTTGGCCGGTATCCGGGCTGGCAGAACGGCCCCTCACCGCCTTCCCAGGCGCCTGTTTCAGGGCACCCAGTGGCTTCGATGGAAAGGGGTTGGCGCCTTGCGGCGCCGTCTGCTTGACCGTTGCGGGGGCAGCGCAGGCGGCTTCGGCCTTGTTCCGTCCTGATGAGGTCGGGGGCTTCCACTCCTGCTTCCCGTTGAACCGCGGCGCGTGAACCACGCCGCAGGCACCAACGGGCGGGATTTTATGCCAGTGACTTGGCTCGCCCCCAGGTTGCGCGCACTTCGTGTCGCTTCTCCTTCCCCCTACCGGGGGCAACACCTGAGGCCCGGCAAAGCCGGTTCCTCGGTGCTCCCGCCTGGGCGGCGCTCGCAGCTAACATCCCAGCCCATGATGCGGCCCGCCTCGGTAGTTCTCAATCTTCGTTCGGCGCTGCAGCGTGTCTTCGGTGTCTCGGGCTGGCAATCGATGCTGCTGTGGTCCATCGTGGCCGGTTTGCTCGGCACGCTGGCGACCGAACTCTTCCGCGCGGCGCTCTATCACTTCGAGCACTTGGTGCTCGGTCCCGGCGAAGGGCTGGTGGCAATGGCGAAGCACCTACCCTGGTGGGCGCGCATCGCCTGCCCCACGCTGGGTGGACTGGTGGCCGGCGGCCTGCTGGTGCTGGCGAAACGCGTCGCCTTGCGCAGCGCCGCCTCCGACTACATGGAAGCCATCGTGCTCGGCAATGGGCGCATTCCGGTGGCGCAGACGCTGGTGCGCAGCGCCTCGTCGCTGGTGAGCATCGGCACCGGTGGTTCCATCGGGCGCGAGGGCTCGATGGTGCAGCTGGCGGCGCTGGCGTCGTCTCTGCTGGGGCGGGTGTTCCGCTTTCCAGTCGAGCGGCTGCGGTTGCTGGTGGCCTGCGGCGCGGCGGCCGGCCTGACCGCCGCCTACAACGCACCCATTGCCGGCGCCTTCTTCGTCGCCGAGATCGTGCTGGGCTCTATCGCGATGGAAAGCGTGGGGCCGATCATCATTGCCTCGGTGGTCGCCAACGTCGCGATGCGCGCCCTGCCCGGCTACCAGCCTCCTTACAAGATGCCGGCGTTCCCGGAGATCCACGGCACCGAGGTCGTGCTGTTCTGCGTGCTCGGCGTGCTGCTGGGCTTTGCGGCGGTCGGCTTCCTGCGCGCGCTGCAGGGCAGCCGTGCGCTGTTCTCCCGCTTGCCGGTTGCGTTGCCGTGGCGGCTGGCGTTGGGCGGGCTGGTGATGGGTGCGGTGTCGGTGCCCATGCCCGAGGTCTGGGGCAACGGCTACAGCGTGGTCAATTCAGTGCTGCACACGCCCTGGCCGTGGACGCTGATCGCGATGGTGCTGGTCGCCAAGGCGGTCGCCACGATGGCCACGGCCGGCTCGGGCGCGGTGGGCGGTGTGTTCACGCCGGCGCTGTTCTTCGGCTGCATGGTCGGTGCGCTGTTCGGCCTTGGCGCGCAGGCGCTGTGGCCGGCGGCCACCTCGGCGCCGTTCGCCTATGCCATCGTCGGCATGGGCGCATTCCTGGCGGGCGCCACGCAGGCGCCGCTGATGGCCATCCTGATGATCTTCGAGATGACGCTCAGCTACCAGGTCATGCTGCCGCTGATGGCGGCGAGCGTCATCGCGTATTTCGTCGCGCGCTCGGCCAATGCCGGCTCGATGTACGAGATCACCCTGCACCGCAACGAGCAGCGCGACACGCAGATGCGCCTGCGCGGGCTGCACATGCGCGACCTGGTGCAGCCGGCCGAAACGGTGGTGGGCCCGGAGGCGGACCGCGAGGCCATGAGCAAGCTCTTCCTACAGCACCCGGTGAAGTACCTGTACGTGGTGGATGCAGGCAACCGCTACCTCGGCGTGGTTCCGCTTTCGGCGCTCGGCACGGCGCCAGCGGAAACGACCGCGGGCGCCCTGCTCTCGCAGGCCATCCAGCCGCTCACCGCCGACACCGGGCTGGGCGAGGCGCTGCAGCGTTTTCTCGATCACCTGGGCGAACGGCTGCCCGTGATCGAGAGCGCCGGCAACCCTGTGCTGCTCGGGATTGTTGCCAAGAGCGCGCTGCTCGCCACCTACGTGCGGCTGAGCGAGTAGCGCAGCACTGCTTTTCTACTTGGCGGGACGCACCGCCATCACCTCGATCTCGACCAGGTAGGCCGGGTTGGCGAGCGCCGCTACCTGCATCGCCGAGCGCACCGGCAGCCGGGGCTGGGCGGTGGTGCCGAAGAACTGGGTGTAGCCCTCCATGAAGCCGGCGAAATCCATCTTGTTGTCCTTGGCCGGATCGCCGACGAGAAACACCTGCATCTTCACCACGTCGCCCATCGTCAGGCCCAGGCCTGTGAGGCTCTTCTCGATGGCCTTGAGCACGCCGACGGTCTGGCCCTTGGTGTCGCCGCCATAGGCCGCCGCGCTGTTCTTGGGCGCGGTCGCGTCCTGCAGCGGCGGCACCTGGCCCGAGAGGTAGACGTTGGTGAACGAGGACGGCACCTCCACCGCTGCCGAGATCGGGAAGGTGGAATTCGGAATGCGGTGGCGAATGATTTCATCGGCCGCATGGGCGGCGCCGGTGCCGGCTGCGAGCAGTGCGGCGACGAGCGCCAGCTTCTTCGTGATGGAGGTCATGGTCATGCGTGTTGTCTCTCTGCTGGGATGGATGAAGAAAGGATCTGCCAGGTATCGAAAGAAGAAGGCCGATCAAGGCCGCAGCTTCTTGACGCTCTCCGCCGCAATGGCGTCAGGATATTGGTTGCCGAAATGGGTGCGCGCATAGCCGACCACGGAAGCGATCTGCTCGTCGCTCAGCATCTTGCCAAAGGCGGGCATGCCCTTCTGCCCATTGATCACCACGTAGAGCGGATATTCCGGGCTCGCGAGGCGCGGGTTCGAGGCGAGCGCCGGATAGGCGCCTGCGCCCTTCGCCCCTTGCCCCTGCGCCATGTGGCAGCCCTGGCAGGTCGCGCGGTAGATCGCCTCGCCCGAGCTCTCCTGGAATCGGGGGCCGACGGAAAAGACGGGCTCCGGCGACTGCGCGAAAGCGGCCTGGCCGGCCACCGAGGCCAGCGCGCCCAGCGAAAGGCCGAGCAACGCGCGCTTGAAGGTCGTGATGTTGTTGTTCATGGTGGGTGTGTCCTTCACTCGGCTTTCACGCAACGGCGCGGGCATGCAGCCGCTGGATGGCGTCGAGCGACGAGAGCAGTGCGCCCTCCTGCCAGGCCGGAATGTAGGAAGCGTGCTCGCCAGCCAGCGCGATGCGGCCATCGACCTGGCACAGGTTCTTGTAGTGCTTCTGGCGCGTCTCGTCGGTCCATATGCCGTAGCAGCCGTGCGTGCCGGGCACGCGGTGCCAGCCCACGGAAATGCCGTTGTCGAATTCGCTCGCGTACTGCGGATGCAGCTGCGTGCCGAACTCGACCGCGCGGCGCACGCGCTCCTCGGGCGCCATGGCGGTGAATTCGTAGGAGTTCGGGCCGTCGAACACGTAGGCGCCCAGCACCACCGACTTGCCCTTGGCGCCATAGCGCGTCGAGGGATACGAAATGCGCGAGATCGGCAGGTCTGTGTAGCTGATGCCGCCGTAGATGTGCTCGTCTTCTTCCCAGAAGCGGCGCTTGAACTGCAGGCCCACCTTCACCGAAGCGCCGTAAGGCACGGCGTTGATGGCCTCCTGCATTGCCGAGCCCACCTGGATGTCGATCTGGCTGAGCACCGACAGCGGAATGGTGCACAGGCACCAGTCGGCCTTGGCCTGCGTGACCGCGCCGCCCTTTGATGCATCGGTGTAGGTGACCGTCACGCCGCGGTCGTTCTGCTCGATCTTCGTGACCTTGGCGCCGTAGCGGATCAGGCTGCCCACTTCTTTCTGGAAGGCCTTGGCGATCATGTCCATGCCGCCCACGGGCTGGAAGATCGCGCTCTGGAATTCGTAGTCTTGCCCGCTGGCGATGTAACGCCAAAGATTCGATTGCAGCAGCTCGCTCATGTCGAGCGGCTTCGACGGTTTGGCCAACGGCATGAGGCCGCCGCCCGCATCGACTTCATAGCCGCGGCGGTCGCTGCTGACGGTGCCTTCGAGATAGCGGAACTGCGTGTCGAGCGCGCCCCAGCGGCGCAGGCCTTCGAGCAGTTTCTCCTTGTCTTCCTTCGTCAGCGCCGCATCGAGGTTGCCTTGCGTCGTGGCCTTGCCGAGCAGCTCGGCGACGTAGCCCTGGTAGTCGGCCTGCACGTGGCGGTAGCGCTGCGGCTTGCCGCCGTAGGCCTTGCTCGAATGCACCAGCGCGTTGTAGTTGACCTGGATGAAAGGCTCCAGCGCCACGCCCAGCCGCTTGCAGTAGCCCAGCACCGCATGGTGGTGATAGGGAATGCGCCACGGCCCCGGATTGAAGTACTCGCCCTTGGCGAAGCCGCATTGCTGCACGGCGCCACCCAGCTCGGTGAAGGTGTCGCCGCCGCGCAGCGTCCAGCACCGGCCGCCCGCGCGATTGCTGAACTCGAGGACCTTGACCGAGTAGCCTGCGTTGCGCAGTTCGAGCGCGGCGGCCATGCCGGCCAGGCCTGCGCCAAGAACCAGCACCGACGCACCCTTCTTTGCGCCATCGAGCTTCGGTGGTCCGCTGTAGTTGGATTCGGCGGCAAAGCCCAGCGAGGTCATCGCCTGGTACATCGCGCCGCCCCCTGCGGTCTTGCCGATGAGCGTAAGCAGGTCGCGCCGACTGAATAAAGTGTTGTTCTTCGTGGTCATTGACTGGCTATTGGAGTTTGAAAGGCAACTGGAAGGCAGCAGAATCCATGCCACGCCCAGGCACCGCCTGGGGGCCGCTTCCTTGGGAAACTACAATCGCCAACCATGCCCGCCTCCAGCCCTATCGATCAGATCGCCGAGCGTGTTGAACGACTGCTTGTGCGTCACGAAGAGGTGCAACGCACCAATGCGCTGCTGCAGGAGCAGGTCGATGCGCTCACGCGCGAACGCGACGCCCTGAAGTCGCGGCTCGTTGCGGCACGTACGCGCCTCGATGCCCTGCTCGAACGGTTGCCGGCTGAACCACCCTCCGAAGATTCCCCCGCATGAAGCAGATTGAAGTACAGATCATGGGCCAGAGCTATCTGCTCGGCTGTCCCGATGGCGGCGAGGCGCAGCTGCGCGAAGCCGTCGAACGCGTGGACGCAGCCATGTGCAAGATCCGCGATGCCGGAAAAGTCAAGGCCCGCGACCGCATCGCGGTGCTGGCTTCGCTGAACCTGGCGTTCGACCTCGCCGCGCAGCAGGCCGCTGTTGTCGCAGCGCCCGCGGCATCAGTTGCCACTTCGGCTGCAGACAGCGTCGAAACCGACGCGAAGGCCACGCAGCTCATCCAGAAACTCGATCAGGCCCTGGCTGGCGATGGACATTTACTCTGAATAAGGCTGGCACGAAGACGGACGAGGCGTAAAATCCAGTCCGTCTGCAGACTGTGTCGGGCTTAATATTTCCTTGTTCCAATGCTCTCCGGAGCCGGGCTTGGTACATCGCTCGACGGGCGTGATCATCTCGCGTCAGATGAACCCGAAGTCCTGCTGCCCTCGCCCACCTGAACCCTGGTTCAGGATGCGGGTCCGGCACATCACCTGCAGACACCTTTTCCTGCCACGGCCCCCTGCATCCACTGCTCGGGGCCGTTGCTTTTTCCAACCCCTCACTTCTCTTGCGTGACTTTCCCGTGAATATCGCTGCCCTGCTCGACCCCCTCCTGATCGCCGAACTCGCCGCTCTCGGCCTCGGCACCGGTTTTCTCGCGGGCCTGCTGGGCATCGGCGGCGGCATGCTGATGGTGCCGTTCATCACGATCATCATGGGCCATCGCGGCGTGCCGGCCGACCTCGCGGTGAAGATGGCAATCGCCACCTCGATGGCGACGATCATCTTCACCTCGGTGTCCAGCGTGCGCGCGCACCACCGGCGCGGCGCCGTGCGCTGGGACATCGTGCGGCGGCTCGCACCCGGCATCGTCATCGGCAGCCTTGCTGGCAGCCTGGGCGTGTTCTCGCTGCTCAAGGGCACGGCGCTGGCCATCTTCTTCGCGCTGTTCGTGGGCTTCTCGGCCACGCAGATGTTCCTCGACAAGAAGCCCGCGCCCACGCGGCAGATGCCGGGCACGGGCGGCCAGCTCGCGGCGGGCGGCGCGATCGGCTTCATCTCGGGCCTCGTGGGCGCGGGCGGTGGCTTCATCAGCGTGCCGTTCATGACGTGGTGCAACGTGTCCATTCACAACGCGGTGGCCACCAGCGCGGCGCTGGGCTTTCCGATCGCGGTGGCGAACGTGCTCGGCTATGCGGTCAGCGGCCAGTCGGTGCAAGGCCTGCCGGCTGGCTCCTTCGGCTACATCTGGCTGCCCGCGCTGGCCGTGATCGCGCTGTGCAGCGTGTTCACCGCACCGCTGGGCGCGAAGGCAGCGCACAGCCTGCCGGTCAAGAAGCTCAAGCGCGTGTTCGCGAGCATCCTTTACCTGCTCGCGGCCTACATGCTCTGGAAGGGCCTGCACGGCTGATCCTGCCGGGCAAAGCCCTTCGGGCCTGAGGTACGCCCCGTTGCGGTGCGCGAAGCCGCGCCGTATAAGGGTTTCATGAAAATCCTCATCGCCGTCGATGGCAGCGCCTACACCCGCAAGGCGCTCGACTACCTGCTTGCCAATCGCGCCATGTTCGTGGACGGGCACCAACTGGTGGTGGTGCACGTGTGCACCGGCATCTCGGGCCATGTCGCACGCCACCTGAGCAAAGAATTGGTGACGGATTACTACGCCGAGGAAAATGCCAAGGTGCTCGACCCGGTGAAGGCGCTGTTCGCCGAGAGCGGCGTGAGCAACTACACGATCGACTCGCGCCACGGCCATGTGGCCGAGGAAATCCTCAAGTCGGCCGCGGCGGCACAAGCTGGGCTGATCGTGCTCGGCACCCATGGCCACGGCATCTTCGGTCGCGCACTGATGGGCTCGGTCGCCACCAAGGTGGTCGCCGAAACCAACACGACGGTGATGCTGGTCCAGTAGCCCTTCTTACTGTATGCGCTGCTGCCGCCATTCGCGCGGCGAGCAGCCGAAGCGCTCGCGGAACGCGCGGCTGAAATGCGCCGCGTCGTTGAAGCCGCGGCCATAGGCAATCTCGGCCACCGGCCGGCCCGCGAGGCGCGGCTCCAGCAGGTCGCGGCTGCACGCCTCCAGCCTGCGCTCCCAGATGTACTGCGATGGCGTCAGCGGCTCGCTCCTGAACACGCGGTGGATGTGACTCACCGACACGCCCAGCCCCGCCGCCAGCGTGCCCACCGACAGCGACGGGTCGGCCAGCTGTTCGTCGATGAGCCGCTTCACGCGCGCGAGGTGATACGCCGTGAGATTGCTGAGCGACGGCGCACTCGCCGCAGGCAGCGTCTGCAGTCCCGCCACCAGGATGTTCTGAACGCCGTTGGCCACCGCAAGCGCCGACGCGGGCTGCAGCGTATCGATGTCTTCGCGCAGCGTGTGGATCATGCCCAGCAGCAGGTGCCCCGCGCCCGCGCGCCCCGACACCGTGGTGGCCGTCAGCGCCTCAGTGTCGCGCAGTTCGCTGCGCAGGCGTTCGCCGGGCAGCTTGAGCACGATCTGCTCGAAGGACTCGTCGAACAGCAGCTGATAAGGCCGCGTGCTGTCGTACAGCGCGAAGTCGCCGGCCGCGAGCACGGCGTCGCGGCCGTCCTGCCGCACCACGCCACGGCCGCGCGCCTGGATGCTCACGAGAAAGTAGTCGTCGCTGGAGTGCGAGATGTGCCCCGGCGTTCGCATCACCTTCTGCGGGCCCGAGGTGACGACCGACACGTCGAGCCCGGGCAGCGCGTGCTGGCGGATGCTGCCTTCGAAATCGCAGGTATCGCCTTCGCGCACGGGATCGCAGCCCAGTTGCACGTAGACGTTGCAGATCATGTCGGTCCAGTAGGCAAGCCGCTGGTCCCGCGGGACGGCGTCGGTGCTGAGCAACTGGGTCATCGGGGGGTCCTCGGAAAGCCTTGGCAACAAGGGCATGCAACGCTGGAACAAGAACGCCGCCAATCCGGGTCAAGGCGTTCCGGCGGCGCGAATTTACGCTTCAAGCAACCCGCATGCCACAGCGCAAACCCGGTGCGCTGTAGGTGCGGAAGACGCCTCGTTACTTTCATTGCATCTGGAGAACCACCATGCCGACCACCGTCCACCCCAAGCTGCGCGTTGCCGCCGTGCAGGCCGCCCCCGTGTTCCTCGATCTCGACGGCACCATCGACAAGACCATCGACCTGATGGCACAGGCCGCGAAACAGGGCGTGCAGCTCGTCGCCTTTCCCGAAACCTGGGTGCCCGGCTACCCATGGTGGATCTGGCTCGATTCGCCGGCCTGGGGCATGCAGTTCGTGCAGCGCTATCACGACAACTCGCTGGTCGTAGGCTCGGCCGAGTTCGACCGCATCAGGGAGGCAGCGCGCAAGCTCAAGATCTGGGTGTCGCTTGGCTACAGCGAGAAGGCGGCGGGCAGCCTCTACATTGCGCAGGCGCTCATCGACGACCAGGGCAACACGGCGCAGACGCGGCGCAAGCTCAAGCCCACGCACGTAGAACGCACGGTGTTCGGCGAAGGCGACGGCTCAGACCTCGCCGTGGTCGAGACGGCGCTGGGCAACATCGGCTCGCTCTCGTGCTGGGAGCACCTGCAGCCGCTGAGCAAGTACGCGATGTATTCGCAGAACGAGCAGATCCACTGCGGCGCATGGCCGAGCTTTTCGCTGTACCGCGGCGCGGCCTACGCGCTGGGCCCCGAGGTCAACAACGCCGCGAGTCAGGTGTATGCGGCCGAGGGCCAGTGCTTCGTGGTCGCGCCCTGCGCCACCGTGTCGAAGGCCATGAGCGAGCTGATGTGCACCGACGCGGGCAAGCAGCAGATGCTGCGCACTGGCGGCGGCTTTGCACGCATCTACGCGCCCGACGGTTCACCCCTGGGCACGCCGCTGGCGGAAGACGAAGAGGGTCTGGTCATCGCCGACATCGACCTCGGCATGATCTCGCTCGCCAAGGCGGCGGCCGATCCCAGCGGCCACTACTCGCGGCCTGACGTCACCCAGTTGCTGCTCAACAAGACGCGCCGCGAACCCGTGGTGGTGCAGCACACGCCCGAGCCTGAGAGCAGCGTGCCCGAGCCGGTCGCGGCCTGAACCCAAGGAGGCACGCCATGGAATCCGCCATTGCCGAGCATCTGAAGTGCCCTCGCACGCGGCACCGCCGCGTGGAAGACGACTACACGCCGCCCTACCCCGTGTGGTCGGCCCGTGCGCCAACATCGGTGAAGCAGGTCGTGATGGGCTACTTCGGCGTGCAATCGCGCGGCCCCGAAATGCAGGGCCGCGCCTGCGCCGCGCTGATGAAGATCGCCCGCGACTTCGCCCTGCCCGACGGCCCAGGCCACCATGACCTGACGCACTACGTCGATGCCGAGGGCTTCGACAACATGATCGCCATCGCCTACTGGAGCGACGCCGCGGCCTACGCACGCTGGTGCGCCACGCCCGCAATCGATGCCTGGTGGCGCTCCGACGAGCGGCTCAACGAAGGCCTCGGCTACTTCCGCGAGATCGCGTCGCCGCGCGTCGAGCACTTCGAGACGATGTTCAACACACCCGACCGCTTCGAGGGCGTCGGCGTGGTCATGGGCGAGGTCAGCGGCGAACTGCAGGAGCACGGCTACTGGGGTTCGATGCGCGACCGCATCCCGCTCTCGCAGACCGATGCGATGACGCCTTCGGGCACGCGTGCAGTGATTGCCGGCACGCCGGCTCCGGGCCAGCGCGTGCGCATCGCGGGCCACGAGAACATCGCGATGATCCGCTCCGGCCAGGAATGGACCGACACCACCGGGCAGGAGCGCACGCTCTACCTGGAAGACATGGAGCCGGTGCTGCGCGAGGGCATGGACTTCCTGCGCGACCAAGGCTTGGGCATCGGCTGCTACAGCAACCGCTACATGCACCACCTCGACGCGAAAGGCACACCGCTGCAGAAGTCCTTCGGCCTGAGCTACTGGCGTTCGCTGGCCGACATGGAGCGCTGGGCCGAGTCGCACCCCACGCACGTCGCGATCTTCGGCAGCTTCATGCGCTATGTGCAGGCGCTGAACTTTCAGCTGCAGCTGCGCGTGTACCACGAGGTGTCGGTGCTCAAGGCCGACGAGCAGAGCTACGAGTACATCAACTGCCACGCGCGCAGCGGGCTGATGAACGGGCTCGCGCCCGTTGCATGAGCCGATTCGATCAGGCCGCGAACAGCGCCTTGTGCTCCGCGCGCAGCAGCGCCTTCTGCACCTTGCCCATCGCGTTGCGCGGCAGTTCCGGCACGACGAAGCAGCGCTTCGGAATCTTGAAGTTCGCGAGCCTGGCCTTCAGGTCGGCCACGATGGCCTCGGCATCCAGCGAAGCACCTGCCTTCGCGATGACGATGGCCACGCCCACCTCGCCGAAGTCGGGGTGCGGCACGCCGACCACGGCACTCTCGGCCACGCCGGCCATCTCGTTGATGTAGCCCTCGATCTCGGCCGGGTACACGTTGTAGCCGCCGCTGATGATCAGGTCCTTGCTGCGCCCGACGATGACGATGTAGCCCAGGCCGTCGATCTTGCCCACATCACCCGTCTTGAAGAAGCCGTCGGAGGTGAACTCTTCCTTCGTCTTCTCGGGCATGCGCCAGTAGCCCGCGAACACGTTGGGGCCGCTGACCTCGATGTTGCCGATCTCGTCGGTGGTGCAGTCGCGGCCGCTGTCGTCACGCACGCGCAGTTGCACGCCCGGCAGCGCAAAGCCGACAGTGCCGCCGCGGCGTTCGCCCTGTGCGGCGGTGTAGGGGTTCGACGTGAGCATGACCGTCTCGCTCATGCCGTAGCGTTCGAGAATGGTGTGGCCGGTGCGCTCGCGCCACTCGTCGAAGGTCTCGATCAAGAGCGGCGCCGAGCCAGCGACGAACAGGCGCATGTTGCGCACCGCCTCGCGCGTGAGACCCGGCTCGGCCAGCAGCCGCACATACAGGGTGGGCACGCCCATGAACACCGTGGCTTCGGGTAGCTTCTGCACGACGCGCTTCGGGTCGAACTTCGAGAACCACAGCATCTTGCTGCCATTGAGCAGCGCGCCGTGAAGCGCGACAAACAGGCCGTGTACGTGAAAGATGGGCAGCGCGTGGATCAGCACGTCGCCTTCGACCCAGCCCCAATAATCCTTCAGCACCCGGGCGTTCGACAGCAGGTTGCCGTGCGTGAGCATCGCGCCCTTGCTGCGGCCGGTGGTGCCGCTGGTGTAGAGGATCGCGGCCATGTCGTCGGCCTTGCGCTGGGCCATGGTGTGCTTGTCGCTGCATTGCGCGGCAATTTCGAGCAGCGTGCCGGTGCGGTCGTCGTCCAGCGTGAAGACGTGCTGCGTGCCCGCCGCGTTGGCGATCGGCCCCACCCACGACGCATTGCGGCTGGTGCACACCACCACGGCCGGCTCGGCGTTGCCGATGAAGTATTCGATCTCGGCGCTCTGGTAGGCGGTGTTGAGCGGCAGGAACACATAGCCCGCGCGCAGCGTGGCGAGGTACAGCAGCATGGCCTCGACAGATTTCTCGACCTGCACCGCGATGCGCGCGCCCTTCTCCAGCTTCAGCGTATCGAGCAGGTTGGCGATCATGGCGCTGGCGCGCTCGATGTCGCGCCAGGAATAGAACAGGCCGTTGTCGGTTTCGACGGCGATGCTGTCGAGGTCGGCGGGGAAAGCCGCGCGCAGGGCGGCGAACAGGTTGGCGTTGGCGGTCTTCTTCATCTGACGGTTTCTTATCTTCAGAAATTCGGGGTGCGCTTGGCGAGAAAGGCGGCGATGCCCTCGCGGTGTTCGGCGGAGTCGGCGTAGTCGTAGGCGGTGGCCAGCAGGTCGCGGGCCGACGGGGCTCCGGCCCGCAGTGCGGCAAAGGTCTGCTTGTGCAGGCGCGCGGCCTGCGGCGCGAGCGCGGCGATGCGCGTGGCGTGCGACTGCACGGCGGCAGCCACTTCGTTGTCGGGCAGCACCTGCAGCAGGAAGCCCGCGTCGTACAGGCGCTGCGCACCGTGCACGCCAGCGGCGAGCAGCATGTCGCGCGCGAGCACGTCGCCAATGGCGCCATGCACCAGCGCGGCTTCACGCGGCGCCATCGGAAAACCGAGCTTTGCGATGGGCGCGCCGAACTTCGCGGACGCGCCGGCCAGGCGGATGTCGCAGCAGCTCGCGATCTCGATGCCCGCGCCCATGCAGGCGCCCTCGATCTGCGCGACGAGTGGCAGCGCGCAGTCGAGCATGGCCTGCAGCGCGGCCCATACTTCGTTCTCGTGAAACTCGCGCAGGCTGGGCTCTTCGAAGCGGAACGACGGGTACTCGGAGATGTCGCCGCCCGCGCAGAAGGCCCCGCCCTCGCCGCGCACGACGACACAGCGCAGGCCACCATCGTCGTTGCGCAGGCCGTCGAACACGGCGCGCAGCTCGCGCCACATGGCGCGCGTCATGGCATTGAGGCGCCCCGCGTTCGACAACGTGACGAACGCGATGGCGCCTTCCTGGCGCAACGAGATGCCGCTGCCGCCTGTCATTCGATCTTTGCGCCCGAGGCCTTCACCACCGTGGCCCAGCGCTTGATCTCGGAACTCACGAAGCTGCCGTAGGCAGGGCCCGTGAGGGTCGGGATTTCCGAACCGTTCTGGGCCCAGATGTTCTTGATGTCGTCAGCCGCCAGCACCTTCTGCATCTCGGCGACGATCTGGGGCTGCACGTCGGCGGGCGTGCGCCGTGGTGCCCACAGTCCGTACCAGGTGGTCACGGTGTAGTCGGGCAAGCCCACCTCCGCGGCGCACGGCACATCGGGGAACGCGGGGTTGCGCTTGGTGCCGGCCACCATCAGTGCCTTGATGCGGCCGCTCTTGATGTACTGGGCCGAGGAACCGAGGCCATCGAACATCAGGTCGACATTGCCGGCGATCAGGTCCGCCAGTGCCGGCCCGGCACCACGGTAAGGAATGTGCGTGATGAAAGTGCCGGTCTGGATCTTGAACAACTCGCCGGCCAGGTGGTGCGAGGTGCCGGCGCCAGCCGAGCCGTAGTTCAGCTTGCCGGGGTTGGCCTTGGCAAGCGCGATGAATTCCTTGATGTTGTTGGCCGCCACGCGGCGCGGATTGACCACCACCACCTGCGGCACGTTGGCCAGCAGCATCAGCGGCACGAAGTCTTTCTCGATGTCGTAGTCGAGCCTGGGATAGACGGACGGCGCAATGGCATGGTGCACCGCGCCCATGAACAGCGAGTAGCCGTCGGCCGAAGCCTTCGAGGCCACGCTCGCACCCAGCGTGCCGCCAGCGCCGCCGCGGTTGTCGATGATGAGCGACTGGTTCGTCAGCCGCGAGAACTGCCCCGACAGCGGCCGCGCGAACGCGTCCGTCCCGCCGCCGGCCGGGAACGGCACGATCATCGTCACGGGCTTCGTCGGCCAGCCCTGCTGGGCCCGCGCTGCGCCGCAGAGAACGGCCGCACCGGCGGCAGCCACGCGCAGGACGTCGCGGCGTTGAAAGCTTGGGTTCATATGTCTCTTCTCCTGTCTGTCGTTGTGGATCTTGCCGCACCATGCGGCTGTTGCAGGCGCTTGCGGCGCCGGCGCTTGGGACTTTCCGATAAGGACTTCAGCCTTTTTTGAAGTACAGGCTTTCGACGTCTCCCGATACTGCCACCTTGCCATCCGCCAGCCAGGTGCGATGCTTGTCCAGGCGCTTGAGGTCGTAGAGGTAGTTGACCATGAGCCCGTAAGACTGCTTCTGCCCCTTGGGCGACGGATCGCCGGCCCAGTTCAGGCGCTCCACGCGGGCGCCGTTGCCCAGGTGGAAGCGCGCAACCGGATCGGCCGGCGTGCCGTCGACCAGCGCACGGCCGAGGTACTCGGCGGCGGCCTGCATCAGCCATTGGCGCAGCGGCGACTTCGCGTCGAAGGTGGCGGCCGCGTCGACCGCGGCGAGCAGGCGCTCGGCGGTCGGCGGCAATGAGCCGACGAGGCGGCCGAGCTCGGCTTCGCGCTTCTCGTCGAGGCGCGGCAGCAGGTCGGCGGCGTTCTTCGCGAGCCAGGTGCGAAAGCCCGGAATCGGCGAAAGCGTGGCGAAGGTCTTCAGGCGCGGCAGCTCGTCCTGCAGGGTCTCGACCACGCGCTTGATGAGCGAATCGCCGAAGCTCACGCCGCGCAGGCCGTTCTGAGTGTTGCTGATCGAATAGAAGATCGCGGTGGTGGCCCTTGCCGGCAGCACGGGCACGGCGGCTTCGTCGAGCAGCGGCGTGATGCCGTCGCTGATGCGATCGACCAGCGCCACTTCGACAAAGATCAGCGGCTCGTTGGGCAGGCGCGGATGGAAGAAGCCGTAGCAGCGGCGGTCGCTGTCGTCGAGCCGGTTCTTCACGTCAGACCAGCTCTTGATGTCGTGCACCGCTTCGTAGCGAATGAGCTTTTCGATCAGCGAGGCGGGCGAATCCCAGTCGATGCGGCGCAGTTCGAGGAAGGCCACGTCGAACCAGGTGGAGAAGAGTTGCTCCAGCTCGGCATCGAGCGCGAGCAGGCGCTTGTCGGCCTTCAGGCACGGAAGCAGGTCGGCGCGCAGGTCGACCAGGAAGCGCATGCCTTCAGGCTCGACCGCAAAGCGCTGCAGCAGGCGCATGCGCGGCGACACCAGCGCGCGGCGCAGGCGCAGCTCGGCCTGGCCTTCGTCGGGCGTGCCGACCGCCGCCTGGTGCTGGTCGCGGGCAGTCTTGAGCTTTTGCGCATCGGCGGCGAAATGCTCGCTCATCAGCGCCCAGTAGTCGCGGCGCTCCTCGGCCGTGGCGGCGCGGTAGGCGTCCGCGATGGCGTGGGCGCGGCGGCCACCCTCGACCTCGCTCACGCGCGGGTCGATCACGGCCTGCAGGTCGGCCAGCACGCGGCGCAGCGCGCGCGGCGACAGGGCTTCGTCGGCCTTGCGCAGAGTGACCTGCAGGCGCTCTGCGGTCGAGCGTGCGCTGGGCTTGGGCGCATTCTTCGGCGCGCTCTTGGCAGCGGCTTCGGGCGCCACGGGCACTTTGGACTTTTCGCCAGAACGCAGCCGCGCCTGGAACCATTCGGTCGCACTCATCGGGGCACTCCAATTTTTGAGGGGATGGTCACGGCATCACCCTGGATTTCTGATTGCGCATGACTTCGCGCAGCGCCTCGCGCTGGCGGGTCATGTGCGTGCGCATGGCGGCGTCGGCGCCTTCGCTGTCGCGCGCCTTGAGCGCGGCGAACACGGCCAGATGCTCCGACAGGCTCTGGTCGAGCCGCCCCGGCGCATGCAGCTGCTGCAGCCGCGCAAGCTTGAGGATCTTGCGCAGGTCGCCGATCACCTGCGCCAGCCACTTGTTGTCAGCGAGCTTGATGATCGCCTCGTGAATGATGTGATTGGTGGCGTAGTAGTCGTTGATGCGGCGCGCCTTGGCGTGGCGCACCAGCCGCTCGTGCAGCGCGTCGAGTTCGTGCAGCTCGGCGTCGCTGGCGTTGCGGGCGGCCTCGTAGGCGCAACGGCCTTCGAGCAGCGCGATGACGGGGAAGATCTCGTCGAGGTCGCGCTCGGTCACCTCGTTGACGAAGCAGCCGCGCCGCGGCTCGTGCCGCAGCAGGCCTTCGGCGGTAAGCACCTTGAGCGCCTCGCGCAGCGGCGTGCGCGAGATGGAGAGCCGCTCGCACAGGGCTGCCTCGTCCAGGAAGCTGCCGGGAGTCAGCGTGCCGTCGAAGATCTGCTCGCGCAGCGTGGCGGCGACTTCATCGTGCAGGGAGTTGGGGACCAGGCGCATACGGATCGGGGCAGCAAGTGCGACGTAATTTCCTGTAATTACGCGTAATTCTGAGCCTGCGCCCGATCCGGCGCGGCTGGTACTTACCCTGCGAACTTCCGATTGAAGAGGCTCAAGCGCGCGCGGTGGCTGTCTTGGTGCCCGAGCGACCGAACCAGAACCACAGCGCAATGCCGGCAATCACCATCGGCACGCTGAGCCACTGCCCTTGGCTCAGGTTGAGTGCACGCAGGCCGAGGAAATCGTCAGGCTCGCGGAAGTACTCGGCCACGAAGCGCAGCACGCCGTAGCCGATCAGGAACACCGCGGCCACCTGCCCCTGCTTGCGTTCCTTGCGGGCATAGAGCCACATCACCACGAAAAGCAGCAGCCCTTCGAGCAGGAACTGGTAGACCTGCGAGGGATGGCGCGGCAGCATCGATCCGCTCTGCGGAAACACCATGCCCCAGGGCAGATCGGGGCTGCTGAAGCGGCCCCACAGCTCGCCGTTGATGAAGTTGCCCACGCGACCGGCAGCCAGACCTGTCGGCACGCAGGGCGCAACGAAATCCATCACCTGCCAGAACGGCCGTGCGCGCGAACGCGAGAACCAGACCATCGCGCCGATCACGCCGAGCAGCCCGCCGTGGAAGCTCATGCCGCCCTGCCACACGTAGAGGATTTCGAGCGGATGCGTGAGATAGAACTCGGGCTTGTAGAACAGGCAATAACCCAGCCGCCCGCCGACGATGACGCCCATCACGCCGAGGAAAAGAATGTCCTCGATGTCCCTGCGCTGCCATGCGCCTGCGCCCACCAGCGAGCGATACGGCTCATGCCGCAGCCGGCGCGTGCCGAGAAAATAGAAGAGCGCAAACGCGGCCAGGTAGGTCAGGCCGTACCAGTGAATGGCCACCGGCCCGAGTTGCAGGGCGATGGGGTTGATCTGCGGATACATGAGCATCCGCGGATTGTGCCCCGGCCGAATGTCGGGGCCGGGACGGGGATATTCAGGCCGCTACCGAAGAACTAGCGCCCGAACTTCCACCACAGCAGCCCCGCCACCACGGCGGGCACCGCGAAGATCAGCAGGAAGATCGGCAGTTCCTCGGCCACCGAGTACCCCGCCTTGATCACGCCCACGGCCATGTTGATGCCCGCGCCGATGAACCACGCCGGAATGAACCATTTGGCCGCCACGGCCAGCGCCGCCGAAGAGCCGTCGCCCATGAAGCGCGCGGCCAGCAGGAACACCACCAGCAGCACGAAGCCGCCGCCCATCACCATGATCGTGTGCATGTCGTTCGTCCTCCAGGCGGCATCTTGCCGGATCAGCGTGTGGTGTAGCCGCCGTTGGCAAAAATCGTCTGCCCGGTGATCCACCAGCCTTCGGTGACGAGGAAGCGCACGATGGGTGCGATGTCTTCGATGTCGGTGAGGCCCTTCTTCGAGAACTTGCTGAGCGCGGCGGCGCTGCTGTGGTATTCGACGGCCTCCTTGCTCTCCTGCCCGTAGAAGAACGGCGTGTCCATGGGGCCGGGGCCGATCGCGTTGACCGAGATGCCGCGCTCGCCGAACTCCTTCGACGCGGCGCGCGTGTAGTGCTCCACCGCCGCCTTCGAACCCGGGTAGATCGCATAGAACGGCGTGTAGGCCGCCAGCAGCGAGCTCACCAGCGTGACGATGCTGCCGCCGTCGGCCATCGTGCGGCCGGCCCGCTGGATGAAGAAGAAAGCAGCCTTGGCATTGGCGTCGAAGCTCTTGTCGTAGTCGGCCTCGGTGACGTCGAGAATCGGCTTCTTGATGACCACGCCGGCAGTGTTGATGGCGATGTCGACCTGCCCGAAATGCTTCACGGCCTGGTCGAACAGCTTCACGCTGTTGTCGACCACCGAGAGATCGCCCTGCACCAGCAGCGTGTCGGCGCCCTTGGCCTTGAGCGCGGCGGCGGTTTTTTCGGCATCGGCGCGCGAGGCATCGCTGTTGTAGTGAATGGCGACGCCGCGGGCACCGCCGTCGACCATCTGATGGCCAATGAGGGCGCCGAGGTTCTTGCCACCGCCGGCGATGACGACGACCTTGTTCTTGAGAGTGCGTGCGGACATGAATGGACTCCTTTGTAGAGGGTGATGCGTGACGGGAGCATTCAGTCTATTGATCAGCACACCGCGGATAAATCACCCAGCAAAGGCTAGACTGTTAAGTAAATCGCGAACAATCCAGATTACCCATGGACCGCATCGACCTCCTCCAGGTTTTCGTGCGCGTGGCCGAAGCCGGCAGCTTCACGCGCGCCGCCGACCGTCTGGGCCTGCCGCGCGCGACCATCTCGACGGCCGTGCAGCAGCTCGAAACCCGCCTCGGCTCTCGCCTGCTGCACCGGACCACGCGCCGGGTGGGCCTCACGCCCGACGGCGAAGTGATGCTGGAGCGTGCCCGCGCGCTGGTGGCCGACATGGAAGACATGGAGCAGCAGTTCCTGCCCGCGCACGGCCAGGTGAACGGCAGGCTCAAGGTCGACGTGCCGAGCCGCATCGCGCGGCGGCTGATCGCGCCAGCACTCCCGGGCTTCTTCGAGCGCCATCCGGCCATCGAGCTCGAACTGGGCTCCAGCGACCGCGCGGTGGATCTCGTGCTCGAAGGCGTCGACTGTGCGCTGCGCGTGGGTCCGCTGGCCAGCAGCAGCCTGGTGGCAAGGCCGCTCGGGCATTTCACGTTGATCAACTGCGCAAGCCCGGCTTACCTGGCACGCCACGGCACGCCGCGCACGCCCGTCGATCTGCCGCAGCACATGGCCGTCAACTACGCCTCGCCGACCAGCGGGCGCGCCGCTCCCTGGGAATGGCAGCGCGACGGGGAAACCGCGAGCTTGCGCATGCGCAGCCAGGTGGCGGCGAACAATGCCGAGACCTACATCGCCTGCGCACTGGCCGGCCTGGGCCTGATCCAGATTCCGGCATACGACGTGCGCGAGCACCTCGCGGCCGGCGAGCTGGTCGAGGTGCTGCCAGACGCACGTGCCGAGCCGCTGCCGGTGCAGCTCGTGTACCCACACCGGCGCAACCTGTCGCGGCGCGTGCAGGCCTTCGCGGGCTGGCTCGAAACCCTGCTCTCCGATTCGCTCGACCCGCGAGCGGTGTCGAAGACGGGTGGCGCGCGGGCATCGCGCAGATAGAGGCAAAGGCAGGCGCCCTGCCCGCTATTTCTCCTGGGCCCGCGCCGTGCGCTCGCGCACGAATGCCACGAAGCGCGCCAGCGCCGGATGCGCGGCCTGTGCGGGCCACACGAGGCTTGTCTCGCAGGCCGGCAACACCACGCGACGCCGCCCCACGCCCTTGAACTCGTCGACCTGCCGGTAGACGACACCCGAGCGCCGGAACTGCATCACGCTGTGCGGCACCCAGGCAACGCCGATGCCGCCCGACACCAGATTGACGATGGTCTGCATCTGGATTGCCACCTGCGCCACCTGCGGCACGCGGCCGGCCGCGTGATAGAGGTCGAAGACCGCGTCGTGCAGCGAGGGCACGATGCGGCGCGGAAAGATCACCAACGGCTCGGCCAGCACCTCCGCCAGCGGCACGGGCCGTGTGCGGGCGAGCCGGTGCTGCGCCGGCAGGGCCAGCACCAGCGCCTCTTCCTCCACCGGCAACCGGGCCAGCCCAGGCGGCGCCGCACCGGGCGAATGCAGCATCAGCCCCGCATCGATCTCGCCGCGCGCGAAGGCTTCGAGCTGCACGTCGCCGGTGGCCTCGACCAGCTCCAGCGCCACCTCTGGGCACAGCACGCGAAACTCGCGTACCCAGGCCGGCAGTTGCTCGAAGCCGACGGTCGAGACGAAGGCGATTCGCACCCGGCCCACCTGCCCCGCCGCCGCCGCGCGGGCCCGGGCGGGCAGCGCCTGCGCGCGGGCCAGCAGCTCGCGCACATCTGGCAGCAAGGCCTCGCCGGCCGGCGTGAGCGCCACGCGCCGCCGGGTACGGTCGAACAGCACCACGCCCAGCGTCTTCTCGAGCTGGGCAATGGCTTGCGTGACCGGTGGCTGCGTCATGTGCAGCCGCAGCGCGGCGCGGCCGAAGTGCAGCTCTTCGGCCACGGCGACGAACTGGCGCCAGGCCCGCAGGTCGATCAGGGCTTCATTCATATGCCAAGCATATCAATCTGTGCTTGAAAATGGATTGGAAGCAATCAATCAGAAGTCCGATACTTGGGCTCCCCCGATCTCCCCACGATAGAAGAGACACCATGGACACCAAGCCAATCCAGATCAACCGCCGCAGCGCCAACATCGTCGAAGGCAAGAGCCGCGCGCCCAACCGCTCGATGTTCTACGCCATGGGCTACGAAGAAGGCGACTTCAAGAAGCCGATGGTCGGCGTCGCCAACGGCCACAGCACCATCACACCCTGCAACTCGGGCCTGCAGAAGCTGGCCGACGCGGCCATCGCCGGCATCGAGGAAGCAGGCGGCAACGCGCAGGTGTTCGGCACGCCCACCATCTCAGACGGCATGGCCATGGGCACCGAGGGCATGAAGTACTCGCTGGTCAGCCGCGAAGTCATTTCCGACTGCATCGAGACCTGCGTGGGCGGCCAGTGGATGGACGGCGTGCTGGTGGTCGGCGGCTGCGACAAGAACATGCCCGGCGGCCTCATGGGCATGCTGCGCGCCAACGTACCGGCCATCTACGTCTACGGCGGCACCATCCTGCCGGGCCGCTACAAGGGGCAAGACCTGAACATCGTGAGCGTGTTCGAGGCCGTGGGCCAGAACGCCGCCGGCAACATGAGCGACGAAGACCTGCACGAGATCGAGAAGCGCGCCATCCCCGGCACCGGCTCGTGCGGCGGCATGTACACGGCCAACACCATGTCGAGCGCATTCGAGGCGCTGGGCATCTCGCTGCCCTACTCGTCGACCATGGCGAACCCGCACGACGAGAAGGCCAACTCGGCCAAGGAATCGGCCAAGGTGCTGATCGAGGCGATCAAGAAAGACCTGAAGCCGCGCGACATCGTGACCAAGAAGGCCATCGAGAACGCGGTGGCGGTCATCATGGCCACGGGCGGCTCGACCAACGCGGTGCTGCACTTCCTGGCCATTGCGCATGCGGCAGAGGTCGAGTGGACCATCGACGACTTCGAGCGCATGCGCAAGAAGGTGCCGGTGATCTGCGACCTGAAGCCCTCGGGCAAGTACCTCGCGGTCGACCTGCACCAGGCCGGCGGCATTCCGCAAGTGATGAAGGTGCTGCTGAAGGCCGGCCTGCTGCATGGCGACTGCATCACCATCAGCGGCCAGACCATCGCCGAAGTGCTGAAGGACGTGCCGGACGTGCCGCGCGCCGACCAGGACGTGATCCGCCCCATCGACAAGCCCATGTACGCGGAAGGCCACCTCGCCATCCTGAAGGGCAACCTGTCGCCCGAAGGCGCGGTCGCCAAGATCACCGGGCTGAAGAACCCGGTCATCACCGGCCCGGCGCGCGTGTTCGACGACGAGCAGTCGGCGCTCAAGGCCATCCTCGACGGCAAGATCAAGGCCGGCGACGTGATGGTGCTGCGCTACCTCGGCCCCAAGGGCGGCCCGGGCATGCCCGAAATGCTGGCGCCGACCGGCGCGCTGATCGGCGCGGGTCTCGGCGAAAGCGTGGGCCTGATCACCGACGGCCGCTTCTCGGGCGGTACCTGGGGCATGGTGGTGGGCCACGTGGCACCTGAAGCCGCAGCCGGCGGCACCATCGCCTTCGTGAACGAGGGTGACTCGATCACCATCGACGCGCACGAACTCAAGCTCGAACTGAACGTGCCAGAAGCCGAGATCGCCAAGCGCCGCGAAGGCTGGAAGGCACCGGCTCCGCGCTACACGCGCGGCGTGCAGGCGAAGTTCGCATTCAACGCCTCGAGCGCGAGCTCGGGTGCGGTGCTCGACAAGTTCTGAAATCCACCAGTCAGGCCATCATCCACGCGCCGTAGCCGAAGGCCAGAAACCCCAGGCCTACGATCGCGAGGATGCTGCGAGCCTGGAACTCCAGTGCCGGCGGCAGGCTTTGCACGAGAAAGTGCAGCATGGCGCCGGCGCCGATGGTCATGAAGCCCGCGCCGAACTGCTTCATCGGTTCCGGGTCGGGATAGAGAAACACCAGCGCGAAGCCGGCCAGGAAGACGATGTTGGCGAGTACAGTGCCGCGCGTGCGCCAGCGCTTCTGCACAGGCGTGGGCTCGCGCACAGGTGGTGGCCTGCTGCCGTAGCCGTATCTGCTGCGCCCCTCCTTCAGTGCCATGCCGATGAAGAACAGGCCGAACATGCTCGGAAACGCACCGAAGATGCCGAGCCCCCAGACCCCGCCCCACATGTTCTGGAAATCGGCCACCAGCGCCTTCGAGGGATCAGCCACGCTGTAGCGCACCTCCACCGCGTCGCCCCACTCCTTGCCCGACAGGCCGCCACCCAGCCCCTTGACGCGGCGCTTCTGCCCGTCGGACGCGGTGTATTCGACGATGGGCGCGCGCGAAACCGTGGTGCGGCCGTTGCTGTCCTTGCTTTGTTCATCGACGAACTCGACCAGGCTGCCCTGCACGCTGGTGGTTCCGGCAATCGACTGGTAGCGGTGCCAGCCGATGGTGGCCGCACCGTAGAGGCCGGCGAAGCCGATCACCAGCGCCCCGACACCCACGCCCCAGAAAAAGCTCTTGAGCCACCCCACGAGGCCGCCGAGGGCCGGGCCGAGCAGCAGGGACAGCCCGAAGACGATCAGCGCGTGGGTGGTGGCTTCTTCGTCCATGGCACTTCTGCTTGATGCATGCGGTGCCGGGACTTCGGCCGATGGCGCTGACTCAGCGGCGCGGGCGCTGCCCGTTGCTGGTCTTCATGCCCATGTTGGTCTTCTGGCGGTCGATGCGGTCCTGCTTGCGCCGCTCTTCCCGCTCGATGACCTTGCGCTTGGTATAGCCCGACGAATCGGCCCAGGCCCACCACGCGACGGCCATCGCGAACGGAGACAGCACGATCCACCAGCTCCAGCCGGCGACCATGCCTACTTCGAGATACTTGAGGGCCAGTCCAAGCAGGCCCAATGCCAGAAACCACATTGCGAATCCCTCCGGGTCGTACTGGCAACGCATCCGTACGCCGTGCACGGTGCTACCTACAATCGCGTTGAGTCGAATGTAACTCAGCCCTTACCAAATAGATCCCCCATGAAAAGAGTCTTGTTGTCGGCAGCTCTGGGCCTCGGCCTCGTAACGCTCGCCGCGCCCGCCTTCGCAGACCTGGCCCTGGCGACTTCGAAGAACTGCATGAGCTGCCACGCGGTCGAGCGCAAGGTGCTCGGCCCGTCGTTCAAGGACGTGGCCGCCAAGTACAAGGACGACAAGGGCGCCGTCGACACTCTTGCCAGCAAGATCATGAAGGGCGGCTCCGGCGTGTGGGGACCGGTGCCGATGCCGGCGAACAACCAGGTCAGCGAAGCCGACGCAAAGAAGCTCGCGGCCTGGGTGCTGTCGACGAAGTAGGCCCCTCGGGCATCACGCCTGCGGGTTGATGTCCGCCGGCACCGGCCGGCGCTCGATGCGGTCTTCGAGCTGGCCGATGTGCGCGGCCACGGTGTTGTCGGTCTGGTCCGAGCGCAGGCAGATCGCGGTTTCGAGCTGCTCCAGGCGAGCCAGCATCGCCGCCTGACGATCGGCGTTCTGCGCCATGTGCTTGTTCTCCTGCGTTTCCAGGAAATTACGCAGCTCGGTGAAGCGCGAGGCCTCGGCCTTGTCCGCCAGGTCGCGCTGGACCTGCATTTCCTTGGTGTGGCGCTTGGTGTCGATCAGCACCGAGCTGTGCAGGTACAGCACGTAGACGAGGAAGAAGGCGGCCAGCACCACTGTCAGGCCCAGCATGATCAGGCCCAGCGGCGCCGAGACGGTCATGAAGCCCAGCCACACATCGGTGGATGCAGACAGCGTGCCCCAGTTCAGCGCGGCCAGCGCCGCGATGAGCAGCACGATGACAAAAAGAAAAGCGGATCTCACGCCCATGGGGGCCTCCTTCGGAAAGATCGAACACGTCGAAAACCCGTGCGCGTCGAGGCGCACGGTGGTTGCGACGGTTTTACCTCAGCGAAGAGCTCCGTTCGGCGCAGATGGCCGCATAGACGGCCATGTCCTACAGCACCGGTCAGTTGGTCTGTGACAACTGTTCGAGGATCGCGGGATTTTCGAGCGTCGAGGTGTCCTGCGTGATCGCCTCGCCCTTGGCAATGCTGCGCAGCAGCCGTCGCATGATCTTGCCGCTGCGGGTCTTGGGCAGGTTGTCGCCGAAGCGGATGTCCTTGGGCTTGGCGATCGGGCCGATTTCCTTCGCGACCCAGGCGCGCAGCTCGTTGGCGATCTGCTTGGCTTCCTCGCCTGTCGGGCGTGCCCGCTTGAGCACGACGAAGGCGCACACTGCCTCGCCCGTCACGTCGTCGGGCCGCCCTACCACCGCGGCTTCGGCCACGAGGTCGGTCTTGGACACCAGTGCCGATTCGATTTCCATCGTGCCCAGGCGGTGGCCCGACACGTTCAGCACGTCGTCGATGCGACCGGTGATGCGGAAATAGCCTCGGTCGGCACTGCGTACAGCGCCGTCGCCGGCGAGGTAGATCGTGCCGCCCATCTCCTCGGGGAAGTAGCTCTTCTTGAAGCGCTCGGGGTCGTTCCAGATCGTGCGGATCATCGAGGGCCATGGCCGCTTGATGACCAGCATGCCGCCCGCGCCGTTGGGCAGGTCCTTGCCGGTCTCGTCGACGATGGCAGCCATGATGCCCGGCAGCGGCAGCGTGCACGAGCCCGGCACCAGCGGCGTGGCGCCCGGCAGCGGCGTGATCACGTGGCCGCCGGTCTCGGTCTGCCAGAAGGTATCGACGATGGGGCAGCGCTCGCCGCCGATATTGCGGTGGTACCACATCCACGCTTCAGGATTGATCGGCTCGCCGACCGAGCCGAGGATGCGCAGGCTCGTGAGGTCCCAGTTCTTCGGGTGCACCTTTTCGTCGCCCTCGGCTGCCTTGATGAGCGAGCGGATGGCGGTGGGCGCGGTGTAGAACACGCTGACCTTGTGCTTCTCGATCATCTGCCAGAAGCGGCCCGCGTGCGGGAAGGTCGGGATGCCCTCGAACACCACCTGCGTGGCGCCGGCCGCGAGCGGCCCGTAGGCGACGTAGGTGTGGCCGGTGATCCAGCCGATGTCGGCCGTGCACCAGAACACGTCTTCGGGGCGGATGTCAAAGGTCCAGTCCATCGTGAGCCTGGCCCACAGCAGGTAGCCGCCGGTGGCGTGCTGCACGCCCTTGGGCTTGCCGGTGGAGCCCGAGGTGTAGAGGATGAAGAGCGGGTGCTCGGCGTTGACTGGCACGGGGGCGCACTCGGTGCTCTGGCCCTTCAGCGCTTCAGCGAATGTCTTGTCGCGACCTTCCACGCGGTTCCACGCGCTAGGCGTGCGCTCGTACACGAACACCGTCTTGATCGACTCGCAGCCACCCAGCGCGATGCCGTCGTCCACGATGGCCTTGAGCGGCAGTTCCTTGCCGCCGCGCAGCTGGTAATTGGCCGTGATGACCGCCACCGCACCCGCGTCGATGATGCGCTCCTGCAGCGCCTTGGCCGAGAAGCCGCCGAACACCACGCTGTGGGTGGCGCCGATGCGCGCGCAGGCCTGCATGGCAATCACGCCCTCGACTGTCATCGGCATATAGATGACGACGCGGTCGCCCTTCTGGATGCCCTGCGCCTTCAGCGCGTTGGCGAACTGGCTCACGCGGGCGAGCAGTTCCTTGTAGGTGACGTTGGTGACGGTGCCGTCGTCGGCTTCGAAGACGATGGCCGTCTTGTTCTCGACCGGGGTGCCGATGTGCCTGTCGAGGCAGTTGGCGCTCGCGTTGAGCTCGCCGTCGCCGAACCACTCGTAGAACGGCGCCTTCGACTCGTCGAGCGTCTTGGTGAAGGGCTTGGTCCAGTCCAGGTTGTCCTTGGCAAGGCGGGTCCAGAACCCTTCGAAATCCTGCTCGGCCTCCTTGCACAGGGCCTCGTAGGCGGCCATGCCGGAAATGCGGGCGCCTTCGGTGGCGCGGGCGTCGGGCGGGAACACGCGGTTCTCGACCAGGACGGATTCAATGTTCTTCGATACGCTGCTCATGCTCTATGTCTCCTGGATGGGTGCGGCCGTAATGTCGACGGGTCCACTTACGGGTCACTGACGGGCTTGCGAAGGTCAGATGTTAGTTCTCGGGGTTATCACGAGTGCGTCACGGGGGCACCTCTAGAATCCCCGGTCCCCAACCACCGCCTTGCCGATGTCCGCTCCCGAACCTTTCGACCCCCGGAACCCGCCCGTACCAGCCCGCGCTTCACCGCTGCGTCCCCTGCCCAAGCTGATCTTCGCGAGCCGCTGGCTGCAGCTGCCGCTGTACCTGGGGCTGATCGTGGCGCAGGCCGTGTACGTCGTGCACTTCCTGGTCGAGCTGCTGCACCTGGTCGAGGCCGCATTCGGCAGCAAGGAAGCACTGCAGGCGCTCATTACCAGCATCGGCTACAAGACCACGGCGCCGGTCGGCACACTGAACGAGACGGTGATCATGCTGGTGGTGCTGGCGCTGATCGACGTGGTGATGATCTCGAATCTGCTCATCATGGTGATCGTGGGCGGCTACGAGACCTTCGTGAGCCGCATGGACCTCGAAGGCCATCGCGACCAGCCCGAATGGCTGAGCCACGTGAACGCCTCGGTGCTCAAGGTGAAGCTGGCCACCGCCATCATCGGCATCAGCTCCATCCACCTGCTGAAGACTTTCATCAACGCGGACAACTACACCGACCGCGTGCTGATCGCGCAGACCGTGATCCACATCGCCTTCCTGTTCTCGGCAATGGCCATTGCCTACACCGACCGGCTGATGGCCCCGGCGCCTCACGCCGGCGACGGCCACTGAGCCTTGCCCTCTAGCCTGCGTGCGGCGCGTCCCACGCAGGCACTTCGGTGAATCGCTCGGCCAGGAAGTCGAGCATCGTGCGCAAGGTGGCCGGCATGTGCTTGCGCGAGGCGTACACGGCATACATGCCCACCACCTGCGGCTCGAAATCGCCGAAGAGCCGCACCAGTTCTCCCTTCTGCAGCAGCTCCGACGTGAGATAGGTCGGCAGCATCGCAATGCCGGCCCCTGCCCTTGCCAGGTACATCAGGCTCGCCGCGTCGTTGGCGGAGACATTGCCATCCACGGCCACGGACACCGGCTCCCCGTTGTCCTTGCGCGTGAAGTTCCAGAGGCTGCGTCCAAAGTAGGAATGCGTGAGGCAGTTGCGCTGGGCCAGTTCTTCCACGCGCAGGGGTTTTCCGTGCTCCTTCAGATAGGCGGGTGAAGCGCAAACCACCGATCGGCACGTGGTGAGCCGGCGCGCGATCAGATTGGGGTCGATCTCTGCCGCTGTACGAATCGCGAGGTCGATGCGCTCGTCCACGAGGTTGACGGTTCGATCCAGCAACACCAGGTCAACCATCACGGCCGGATAAAGCCGCACATAGTCGGCAATCGCGTCGGCCAGTTGCGCCTGCGCAAACGAGGTTCCTGTGGTGATGCGCAATTGCCCGCGCGGCGCCTCGGCCGGATGCCGCACCGCGGCCTGCATGTCGCCCGTGAGCTCCAGCACCTGGCGGCAACGCGGCAGCAGCTCTTCGCCGGCCGCAGTGAGGCTAAGGCGGCGCGTCGTGCGGTGCAGCAGGCGCGCGCCGGTCCATTGCTCCAGTTCGGCCACGTAGCGCGTGACCACCGGGCGGGACATGTCGAGCTTGTCGGCGGCGGCCGAAAGGCTGCCCGAATCGACCACGTTCACAAACACGCGCATGGCGTTCAATCGGTCCATTCGAACGATTTTAGGAATAAACAAGCGCGCAAATCGAGGTATTTCTTTCGAAACCAGAAACCTAAGATGCGGTTCATCCCATCCGATCTTTCGATCTTTCACAGGAGTCACTCATGAGCCACATCGCCATCATCGGCGCCACCGGACGCGCCGGCGGCCGCCTTCTGGAAGAAGCCCTGCGCCGCGGTCACACCGTCACGGCCATCGCCCGCAAGGCCACCGACAAGCTGGCAGGCCGCGCAAACGTGAAGGCCGTCGACCTCGACGTGCTCGATGGCGCAGCACTCGAAAAAGCGCTGGCCGGCCACGACGCCGTGTTCAGTGCCGCGCACTTCTCCACGGTGCCGCCCGCGGCCATCATCGAGCCGGTCAAGCGCTCGGGCGTGAAGCGCCTGCTGGTGGTCGGCGGCGCCGGCAGCCTGTTCGCGGCGCCCGGCCTGAAGGTGATCGACACGCCGAACTTCCCCGATGCCTACCGCGCCGAAGCCTCGGCCGGCGGCGTGTTCCTCGACACGCTGCGCAACGAGAAGGAACTCGACTGGACCTTCCTGTCGCCATCCGCCGAGTTCGTCGAAGGCGAGCGCACCGGCAAGTTCCGCCTGGGCAAGGACGACCTGCTGGTAAGCGCCGAAGGCCGCAGCTGGATCACCTTCGAGGACTACGCAATCGCGTTCATCGACGAGCTTGAAAAGCCGGCGCACTCCCGTCAGCGATACACGATCGGCTACTGAAACAAAAAAGGACCCGACGAGGGTCCTTTTTCAATGGGCTGACCGAATCAACGGCCAGTCATGTTCTCCGGCACCACCCACTGGTCGAACTGCTCGGCCGTAAGGTGCCCCGAGGCAATCGCCGCTTCGCGCAGGCTCGTGCCTTCCTTGTGCGCCTTCTTGGCGATGTAGGCCGACTTGTCGTAGCCGATGTGCGTGTTCAGCGCCGTCACCAGCATCAGCGAACGCTGCACCAGCTCGGTGATGCGTTCGCGATTCGGCTCGATGCCCACCGCGCAGTGGTCGTTGAAGCTCACCATGCCGTCGGCCAGCAGGCGGACGCTCTGCAGGAAGTTGTGCGCCACCATCGGACGGAACACGTTCAGCTCGAAGTTGCCCGAGGCGCCACCGATGTTGATGGCCACGTCGTTGCCGAACACCTGCGCGGCCAGCATCGTGACGGCCTCGCTCTGGGTCGGGTTGACCTTGCCCGGCATGATCGACGAGCCGGGTTCGTTCTCGGGAATGCTCAGCTCGCCGATGCCGCTGCGCGGCCCGCTCGCGAGCCAGCGCACGTCGTTGGCGATCTTGTTCATGCTGGCGGCGAGCGTCTTCAGCGCGCCGTGGGCGTGCACCAGCGCATCGACGCTGGCCATCGCTTCGAACTTGTTCGGCGCGGTCACGAACGGCAGGCCCGTGAGCTTCGCCAGCTCGGCGGCCACCTGCTCTGCATAGCCCTTGGGCGCGTTCAGCCCGGTGCCGACTGCGGTGCCGCCCAGCGCCAGTTCGCTCAGGTGCGGCAGCGCGGCGCGCACATGCGCCTCGCCGTGCGCGAGCTGCGCCACGTAGCCCGAGAACTCCTGGCCCAGCGTGAGGGGCGTGGCGTCTTGCAGGTGAGTGCGGCCGATCTTCACGATGTCGGCGAAGTCCTTGGACTTCTGCTCCAGCGTGCCGCGCAGCTTGGCAATGGCCGGCAGCAGCTTGTGCGTGATGGCCTCGACGGCGGCCACGTGCATGGCGGTCGGGAACACGTCGTTGCTCGACTGGCTGCGGTTCACATCGTCGTTGGGGTGCACGAGGCGACCTTCGCCGCGCTCGCCGCCGAGGATTTCACTGGCGCGGTTGGCCAGCACCTCGTTGACGTTCATGTTGGTCTGCGTGCCCGAGCCGGTCTGCCAGACCACCAGCGGGAACTCGCCCGGGTGCTTGCCGGCGATGACTTCGTCGGCGGCCGCCACGATGGCCTTGGTCTTCTTTTCGTCCTGCAGGCCCAGCGCGTGGTTGACCACGGCCGATGCGCGCTTGACCTGCGCCAGCGCCTTGATGATCTCGCGCGGCTGCTGCTCGCCGGAGATGTCGAAGTTCTGCAGCGAGCGCTGCGTTTGCGCGCCCCACAGCTTGTCGGCCGGCACGTCGATCGGTCCGAAGGTGTCGCGCTCGGCACGGGTCTTGGGGGAAGTCGTCATGAGAAAAAGCTCCGCAGGATCATGAAAGGTCGCGCCGCTCGGCGGGCGCGAGCCCGAGTATCGGCCAATAGGAATAGCTCGCATCTGACGGGGCCATTGGCTGGCCGCTGACATCACGATACGCCTCCCGCCTTGACCGCATCATGTCGAAAAGTTATGATCGAAGGCTTCTGACGACCAACAAGTCATGATGAGTTCGGGTTCCCCGCTCTCTTGAACTTGCAGGTCACCCCTTCACTACTCGCGGATCTCCGAATCCCGTCGCGGTGCAAGGTTCTCCCGCCGGGCCCAGCCCGGCAAACCGGCCGGATCTTTTCCGTCCCCATTGCCACGTCACGCTCATCCAGGCGGCGCCCCTCGACCAGGCCCGTTGCCCTGCGAATGAAGCATCCGGCGGGCACTGGCTTCGTCGCCATGTCGTCTTCAGTGCCTGTCGGCAGCCCATCCAATGGGCTGGGGGCGTGGTCGCGTCGCCCTTGCGGGGGTGGCGATCTGTCAACCCCTCACCAAAGGAGCCCCGACGTATGGCCAAAGGAATTCTCATCGACCATGTCTTCAAGGTGTTCGGCGACGAGCCCGAACAAGCCCTGGAGCTGGTCCGGCAAGGTTTTTCCAAGAAGGAGATCCTGGCGCGTACCGGCCAGTCGATCGGCGTGTTCGACGCCACCTTCGAAATCCAGGCCGGAGAAATCTTCGTCATCATGGGCCTCTCGGGTTCGGGCAAGTCGACGCTGGTGCGCCTCTTGAACCGGCTGATCGAACCGACCGCGGGCCGCATCGTGATCGACGGCGCGGACATCAACGAACACTCCGACACCAAGCTGCGCGCGCTGCGCCGCAAAGACATCAGCATGGTGTTCCAGTCGTTCGCGCTGATGCCGCACATGACGGTGCGCGAGAACACCGCCTTCGGCCTCGAACTCTCGGGCACGAGCAAGAAGGAGCGACTGGCGCAAGCCGACCTCGCGCTCGCGCAGGTGGGGCTGGCGGGCTGGGGCGCCAGCTATCCCGACGAGCTCTCGGGCGGCATGCAGCAGCGCGTGGGCTTGGCGCGGGCATTGGCCTCGGACCCGTCGATCCTGCTGATGGACGAGGCCTTCTCGGCCCTCGACCCGATCATCCGCACCGAGATGCAGTCGGAGCTGCTGCGGCTTCAGCAGGAGCAGCGCCGCACCATCGTCTTCATCTCGCACGACCTCGACGAGGCCATGCGCATCGGCGACCGCATCGCGATCATGAAGGACGGCCAGGTGATCCAGGTCGGCACGCCCGACGAGATCTTGCGCAGCCCCGCCAACGACTACGTGCGCAGCTTCGTACGCGGCGTGGACGCGGCAGCCGTGTTCAAGGCGGGCGACATCGCGCGCAAATCGCTCACCGTGGTGTGCGAGCACCCCGAGCGCGGTGCGCGCGCGGCGCTCAAGCTGCTGGAAGACCAGGACCGCGACTTCGCCTACGTGACGAGCCCCAACAAGCGCTTCCTCGGCGTGGTGTCGGCGGACACGCTGCGCGGCGCGCTCGATGGACATTCGGGCCCGCTGGGGCTGCAGCACGCGTTCCTCAACGAGCTGCCGCGCATCGACGCCGAAGCCCCGGTGGCAGGCCTGATCGGCCAGCTCGCGCAGGCGCCGTGCGCGCTGCCGGTAGTGGCGAGCGACGGCCGCTTCTGCGGTGCGATCAGCAAGACGACGCTGCTGAAGTTCCTCGACCGCGACACGCCGCCGATCGAGCCCGTCTTGCCCAACGCCGCACCCGCTCTCGCCGCCGAGCCGCACTGAATTCACGAAGGACCTTGAACGATGAACGACAACACACTTCCTTCCGACCTGAGCACGCCCACGGCCCCCGCCTTCGTCGATCCGTGGGAGGCGCTCTCGGCCGCGCCCGACACCTCGGCCACCAGCGCCTGGCTCGACGCGCCGGTGAACGCCGCCCACCAACTTGCGGGACAAGCCGACGCCGCCACCAGCGGCTTCCAGCTGCACCGCCTGTGGGACGGCTCCCTGCCCGTCGAATCGTGGATCAACCAGGGCCTCGGCTGGGTGGTCGAGCACTTCCGCCCCTTCTTCCAGACCGTGCGCCTTCCCATCGACAGCACGCTGAACTGGGTGCAGGGCCTGCTCACCGGCCTGCCCACGCTGGCGATGATCGCCCTCATCGGCCTCTTCGCCTGGCAGTTCGCTGGCCGCGCGCTGGCCATCGGCACCACGGTGGCGCTGCTGCTCGTGGCCATGCTCGGCATCTGGCCCGAGGCGATGGTGACGCTGTCGCTGGTGCTGACCTCCCTGGTGTTCTGCATGGTCATCGGCTTGCCGCTGGGCGTGCTGCTGGCAAGCAGCGACCGGGCGCAGCGAATCATGCGGCCGGTGCTCGACGCGATGCAGACCACGCCGGCCTTCGTGTACCTCGTGCCGGTGGTGATGCTGTTCGGCATCGGCAACGTGCCGGGTGTGATCGTGACGATCATCTTCGCGCTGGCACCGCTGGTGCGCCTGACCAACCTCGGCCTGCGCCAGGTGCGCCCCGACCTCATTGAAGCCGCACGCGCCTACGGCGCTTCGCCCTGGCAGATGCTGGTGAAGGTGCAGTTGCCGCTGGCCATGCCGTCGATCATGGCGGGCATCAACCAGGCGCTGATGCTGTCGCTGTCGATGGTCGTCATCGCATCGATGATCGCCGTGGGCGGCCTGGGCCAGATGGTGCTGCGCGGCATCGGCCGGCTCGACATGGGCCTGGCTACCGTGGGCGGGCTCGGCATCGTGCTGCTGGCGATCTCGCTGGACCGGCTGACGCAAGCCATGGGCAAGTCGCGCCGCAGCGCTGGCCGCCGCTGGTGGCACACCGGGCCGGCGGGCTTCGCGCTGCGAGTGCTGCAGCGCCTCGTGGGTTCGCCTTCGCAACCGGGCAACCAGCCGGTTCCCGCCCTGTCCACGCAAGCGCAATAAGCCGCACGGAGGAACACAACGCATGAAGAAAACCAGTTTCATCGCACGCGGCCTGCTGGCCCTCGCCTTCGTGGCCTCGGGCATGGCCGCCCATGCTGCCAACGACCTGCCCGGCAAGGGCGTTACCGTGCAGCCGCTGAAAAGCTCGCTCGCGGAAGAAGCCTTCCAGACGCTGCTGGTGATGCGCGCGCTCGAAAAGCTCGGCTACACCGTCGAGCCCATGAAAGACCTGGAGCCCGCCACCGAGCATCTGGCCATTGCCAACGGCGACGCCACCTTCATGGCCAACCACTGGAGCCTGCTGCACGCCGACTTCTACAAGAACAGCGGCGGCGACGCCAAGCTGTGGCGCAAGGGCGTGTACTCGGACGGCGCCGTGCAGGGCTACCTGATCGACCGCAAGACGGCAGAGCAGTACGGCATCACGAACATCGCACAGCTGAAGGACCCTGCCATCGCGAAGCTGTTCGACGCAGACGGCGACGGCAAGGCCGACCTGACTGGCTGCAACCCCGGCTGGGGCTGCGAGCTGGCCATCGAGAACCACCTCACGGCCTATCAGCTGCGCGACACCGTCACGCACAAGCAGGGCAGCTACGCCGCGCTGATGGCCGACACCATCGCCCGCTTCAAGCAGGACAAGCCGGTGCTGTACTACACGTGGACGCCGTACTGGGTGAGCGCCGTGCTGCGCCCGGGCGCTGACGTTGTGTGGCTGCAGGTGCCCTTCTCTTCCTCGCAAGGCTCCTCGCAGGGCGGCAACGTCGACACGCAGTTGCCCAACGGCAAGAACTACGGCTTCCAGGCGAACCAGGAGCAGATCGTCGCCAACCGGGCCTTCGCCGAGAAGAACCCGGCCGCGGCCAAGCTCTTCGAGGTGATGAAGCTGCCGATCGGCGACATCAACGCGCAGAACCTGCGCATGAGCCAGGGCGCCAACACGCAGCAGGACGTGGAGCGGCACACCGACGGGTGGATCCGGGTGCACCGTCCTCTGTTCGACGGCTGGATAGAGCAAGCCCGAGCCGCAGCGCGGTAGGCGCGTCGGCTGAGATAATCGGGGGGCGTTTCACACTCCAAAAAAACTCCCCCCACCATGACGACCACGATCCAGCAGGCCGACCTGATCGAATCGATCAGCGCCGCGCTGCAGTACATCAGCTACTACCACCCCGCCGACTACATCGCCCACCTGGCCCGCGCCTACGAGCGCGAGCAGAGCCCCGCGGCCAAGGACGCCATCGCGCAGATCCTGACCAACAGCAAGATGAGCGCCACGGGCCAGCGCCCGATCTGCCAGGACACCGGCATCGTCAACGTGTTCCTCAAGGTGGGCATGGACGTGCGCTGGGGCGGCTTCACCGGCAGCCTCGACGACGCCATCAACGAAGGCGTGCGCCGTGGCTACAACCACCCCGACAACACACTGCGCGCCTCGGTCGTGGCCGATCCGCAGTTCGACCGCAAGAACACCAAGGACAACACGCCCGCGGTGATCTTCACCGAGATCGTTCCCGGCAACACCGTTGAAGTGACGGTCGCGGCCAAGGGCGGCGGCAGCGAGAACAAGAGCAAGCTGGTCATGCTGAACCCCGGCGACAGCGTGGTCGACTGGGTGCTCAAGACAGTGCCCACCATGGGCGCCGGCTGGTGCCCGCCGGGCATGCTCGGCATCGGCATCGGCGGCACGGCCGAGAAGGCCGCGCTGATGGCCAAGGAAAGCCTGATGGACGACCTCGACATGCACGAGCTGCAGGCCAAGAAGAAGTCGGGCGCCGAGCTGAGCAAGGTCGAGGCGCTGCGCATCGAGCTGTACGAGAAGGTCAACGCGCTGGGCATCGGCGCACAGGGCTTGGGCGGCCTGGCCACCGTGCTCGACGTCAAGATCCAGATGTACCCGACGCACGCGGCGAGCAAGCCCGTTGCGATGATCCCCAACTGCGCGGCCACCCGCCACGCGCACTTCACGATGGACGGCAGCGGCCCTGTCTACCTCGACCCGCCGTCGCTCGACCTGTGGCCCGACGTGAACTGGGCGCCTGACGAGAAGAAGAGCAAGCGCGTCGACCTCGACAAGCTCACGCCCGCCGAAGTGGCGAGCTGGAAGCCGGGCGACACGCTGCTGCTCAACGGCAAGATGCTCACCGGCCGCGACGCCGCGCACAAGCGCATCCAGGACATGCTGGCCAAGGGCGAGAAGCTGCCGGTCGACTTCACCAATCGCGTCATCTATTACGTCGGCCCGGTCGATCCGGTCGGCGACGAAGCCGTGGGCCCCGCCGGTCCGACCACCGCCACGCGCATGGACGGCTTCACCGAGATGATGCTGGCGCAGACCGGCCTGATCGCGATGATCGGCAAGGCCGAGCGCGGCCCGGTTGCCATCGAGGCCATCAAGAAGCACAAGAGCGCCTACCTCATGGCCGTGGGCGGCGCCGCCTACCTCGTGAGCAAGGCCATCAAGACCGCCAAGGTCGTGGGCTTCGAAGACCTGGGCATGGAAGCGATCTATGAATTCGACGTGGTCGACATGCCCGTGACGGTGGCGGTCGATGCCGGCGGCACCAGCGCGCACATCACCGGCCCGGCCGAGTGGCAGAAGCGCATTGCCAGCGGCGAGTTCAAGACCATCATGATGGAAGAAGCTTGAGCGCTGTAGGCGTCTTCGACAGCGGAGTCGGCGGGCTCAGCGTGCTGGCCGCGCTGCGGGCCGAACTGCCGCACGAACGCTTCGTGTACTTCGCCGACACGGCCTATGCGCCGTACGGCGAGCGCGGAGACGCCTATGTGATCGAGCGCTCGCGCACCGTGGTCGAACACCTGCGGCGCGAGCACGGCATCAAGGCGCTCGTGGTGGCCTGCAACACGGCGACCACGGCCGCCATCCATCTGATGCGCGCCGAGAATCCCGACCTGCCGATCGTCGGGCTGGAACCTGGTCTCAAGCCCGCCGTGGCCGCGAGCCGCACGGGGCGCATCTCGGTGATGGCCACGCGCGGCACGCTGGCCAGCGCCAAGTACGCCACGCTGCGCGCCTCGTTCGCCGGGTCGGCTGATGTCCGTCCCGTGCCCTGCGACGGTCTCGTGAAGGCCATCGAAGGCTTCGACTCGGCAGGCATCGCGGCACTATGCGAGCGCTACATGGCCGAGGCCGGCCCCTTCGGCGATGCGCCTGGCGAAGTCGACACGGTGGTGCTTGGCTGCACCCACTACCCGCTCGTGAAGGACGAGTTGCGCCGGCATGCGCCGGCCACGCTGCGGTTCATCGACACGGGCGTGCCGGTCGCGCAGCAGACGCGGCGCCTGTTGACAGCGGCAGGCCAGCTCGCGGACAGCGGCAGTGGCGGCCTGCTTCTGCAGAGCAGCGGCGACGTCGCCGTGCTCGAAGCCGCGGCCGCGCGATGGCTCGGGCTCCCTTCTGCTGCTGCGGCCACGACCTGACCTGGTCCGAGTCATGCGTCTCCTGCGCCACGCCGCCCTCCTCCTGTGCCTCTCGGCCGCCGGCCTGAGCCACGCGGCCTGCGAGAGCGGCCTTGCCGAACGCATGCACGCCAAGCTGCATCCCAATCGCCCGCTCGACGAGCGGCTCGCGGCCTGCAAGGTCTGGCCGGCCTTTCCCGGACGCAGCATCGTCGTGCTGCCGATGCCGCGCGAAACCACCGACCGGGGCGCCAAGGTCTTCGACCTGGAAATCCTGCTGATCCAGCGCCCCGACAACGGCAACACCGATCGCGACACCGTCATCGGCCGGCTCGTGCAGCCCGAGGCACTCGACGAAGACGCCACCACGTCGATCCAGGACATCCGCATCGACACCTCGCGCTACGTGCTGTCGCCCGAGGCCCGCGCCTTCGGCCTGCGCGTGCGCTACAGGGGCAGCAACGCGCCCGGCAGCCCCCTGGCCAGCGAAACCGTGCGGCTCTACGTGCACCATGGCAAGCAGTTGCGCCAGGTGCTGCAGGAGATCGAGCTCGATCACGACCACGGCGGGTGGGACTCCACTTGCACCGGCCACTTCGAGAAGCTGCGCACCATGCTGTCGGTCGGCAAGGGCAGCAGCAACGGCTTTGCCGATCTGCAGCTGTCGCGCACGCTGCTGCAGAGCCGTGCGCAGGAGCAGGAAGACCAGGGCTGCGTGGAAAAGGCACTGCCCGCGAAGTTCGACACGGTCACGCTGCGCTATGACGGGGAGCGCTTCAAGGTGCCGAAGTCGCTGCAACAACAGACGCCCTGACGGGCAGCTGAATTAGTGCAGTTTTTCACGGTACCGTCACGCGAAAGTACCAGCATGCGCGGTTTGTCCAGAACAACAACCGCGCACCATGAACCCTCTCGCCACCTCCCGCATTCCCTTCAAACCCATGCTGCTCGCCAGTGTCCTGTCCGCGTTGCTGGCTGCGTGCGGCGGCGGTAGCGACGGAGGTGGCAGCTTCTTTCCGACCACGCCACCCGCGGCGGTCGCTCCGCCGGTGACGCAGCCGCCGGCTCCGGAGCCGGACCAGCTCGTTTCCAAAGCCGAGTTCACGCCCAATGCCAATACGACGGAGGGCTCGTCGGATGCATCAACCGCCTTCGCCCTGCCCGACGGCTTCATGCTCGTGGCCGACGACGAGGCCAACGTGCTGCACGTCTATCCGCGCGCCGGCGGGGCCGCGGTAAAGGAATGGAGCTACGAACTCGAAGGGCCGAAGCTCGGCAAGGAACTCGACCTCGAAGCCGGCACGCGCATCGGCGACACGCTGTACCTCACCGGCTCCAACAGCAACAAGAAAGACGGCAGCGACGCGCCCGACCGTTCGCACCTGTTCGCCGTGAAAGTCACGGGCACGGGGGCCACCACCGCCTTCACCTATGTCGGCCAATTTTCGGCGCTTGAAGCTCAACTCGTGGCCTGGGACGTCGCCAACGGCCACGGCCTGGGCGCCAACTATCTCGGCTTCGCCCTATCGGCCGGGGCCGGCATCGTGCCCGAACGGGTCGACGGCTTCTCAATCGAGGGCATGACCAGCGCGCCGGGCGACAGCGCCCTGTGGCTCGGCTTCCGCGCACCGCAGACCGGCACTTCCACGCGCGCGAAGGCGCTCATCGTGCCGGTGCAGAACTACGCCGCGTTGGTCGCGGGCACGGCCACGCAGGCCACATTCGGCGCTCCCATCGAACTGGAGCTCGGGGGTCGCGGCATCCGTTCGATCGACAAGGGCACCGATGGCAACTACCTGATCGTCGCTGGCCCTGCGGGCGCCGCCAGCGCGGACGTCGACCGCAACTTCGCACTCTTCGCATGGAACGGCAACCCGGACAGCGCACCGGTCGAGCTGTCGAACGACCTCGACAAGCTGCGCAAGAACACGGGCGGCAGCTTCGAATCGACCGTCGAAGTGCCCGGCCCGGTAACGGCAGGCACCGAGGTGCAACTGCTGCTGGACAACGGCGACACCGTCTGGCCGGGCCAGACAGACGCCTCGAAGGACCTGCCGCCAGCCGACCAGAAGTTCGACGGTTTCGTCGTGCGCCTGGGCCAGCCCTGGATCGACACCGCCGGCCCGGTGCTGCGCAGCGCCTCGCCCAAGGCCTCGGACGGCAGCGTCGGCGCAAACGCGAAAATCACGCTGAGCTTCAACGAAGGCGTGCGCCTGGGCGCAGGCAACCTCGTGCTGCACAAGACCGACGGTACGGTAGTCGAGAGCTTCTCGGCCAGCAGCCCAGCCACGAGCGTGCAGCGCGCGTTCAACACGATCACGCTGACGCCAAGCCAACCGCTGGCATCGTCGACCGGCTACTACGTGACCGTGGATGCCAATGCAATCGCGGATGCCAAGGGCAATGCCTACACCGGCATCGCCGACGCGACCACGCTGAGCTTCACCACCAGCGCGCCACCCGCGCTGGCCGCCGGCGACATCCTCTTCGTTGGCGCGAACGCCGACAAGACCGACGCGTTCGCCTTCGTGCTGCTCAAGCCGATGGACACGGGCACGAACATCGTGTTCACCGACCGCGACCGCACCGCCACCGACTTCAACGGCATCACCAACGAGAGCGCCTTCGTCTGGACCGCCGACCGCAGCCTGCCGGCGGGCACCATCGTGACCATCCAGCCGGATGTGAAGAACACGAATCCGATCGCCAACATCGGCACCGTGCAGGGCGCGGGAGGCGGCATCAGCGCGAGTTACGAAACGATCTACGCCTTTGTCGGCGGCACCATCGCCGGCCTGGGCACCGGCACTGCCGGCACGATCAGCGGCGTGGGAACCTACCTGGCCAGCATCACACTGGGGCCGGTGCCCAACTCGGACGCCATTCCCACCAGCTTGACGGCCGCGGGCGCCGCGATCAGCTTCGTGGACAAGTTCGATGTGCTCTACAACGGCCCGATGCTGCCAGCATCGCCGACGTCGACCGACATCGCGAACTTCGCCGCGAGCGTGAAGAACACGGCCAACTGGAAGTCCCAGAGCGGCACTGGCTGGCCTCTGACGAACAACAGCCTGTTTTAACTGCGTAGCGCGGCCTCGCGGCCGCGCCGCATATCGATCGGCAGCAGCAGCAAAAGCCCCGCCGCGAACAGCACCGCGGTCGACAAGATCGCGATGCGCTGGTTGCCGCCGGTCATCCACGTGATGGCGCCGAAGCTCAGCGGGCCGACGATGCTCGCCAGCCGCGTCGCGAAGGTCCAGAGCCCGAAGAACTCTGCGAGTTGCTGCGGCGGCGCCAGATAGCCCGTCATGGCGCGGCCGGCCGATTGACTCGATCCCATCGAGAGCCCTGCGATGGCGGCCGCCCACCAGAAACCGCCCTTGGTCGTCACCAGCGCGGCGATCACGCAGACCGCGATCCACGCGACCAGCGTGCAGGCCAGCGAGACCTTGTGGCCGATGCGGTCCTGGATGTAGCCGAAACTGAAAGCACCAAGCGCAGCCGCGATGTTGAGCACGAAGATCAGCACCATGGTTTCGCTCGCGACGAAGCCGATCACCTGCTCCGCGTAGATCGCCGCAAGCGTGATGGCCACCGCCACGCCGCCCTGGTAGCAGACCGTGCAGGCCAGCAGCCACATGAAGTCGCGATAGGCCCGGGCCTGCCGATATGTGGCGCGCAGTTGCCGCCATGCACCGCCCTGCTCCGCGCGGGCCGCCTGGGGCTTTGCGCGCTCGGGCAGCAACACGAAAGTGACGCAGGCGGCCCCACCGTAGATGACTGCCGTGATCAGCATCGTCACCGGCACGAAATGCGCCGCCGGCAAGCCCTTCGATTGCGACCACAGCACATAGGCCAGGCAGATGCCCAGCGCCAGCATGCCGCCGACGTAGCCGAAGGCCCAGCCCCATCCGCTGACCTTGCCCATGCCCTCTGCCGTGGCGAGTTCGGGCAGGAAGGCACCCGTGAGGGACTCGCCGTAGGAATAGAAGGCGTTGGAGACGATCACCAGCGCCATCGCCAGCGCGACACCGGATGCACCCGAAAAACCCGGCGTGATGGCAAGCGCCGCTGTCGCGAAGACGCATCCGATCGTCGCGAAAACGAGCACCCGCTTCTTGGCCGCGCGCAAGTCGGCCCAGGCGCCGATGGCGGGCATCGTGAGCATCACGATTGCGTAGGAGGTACTGAGCGCCGCTGTCCACGCGAAGGCGGCCCACGGCGCGCCCTTGGCAATACCACCCACGAAGTAGGCAGCGAACACGGCTGTTATGACGACCGTGGTGTAGCCCGAGTTGGCGAAGTCGTACATCGCCCAGCCGAACACCTCGCGCTTGCGAACGCCCGGGCGCAGCGCGGAGGCGGGAAACAGGGCCATGCGGCCTTGGACCGGGGCGTGGGGTTGCTTAGTGCAGGTGACGCGGACGGCGACCGCCGCCATGGCCACCGCCGCTGCCGCCACTGCCCGGTCCACCGGTGCCGCGCGGGCGCTTCCCGATTTCGAGCGAGTTCACCAGCGCGTCGAAACGATCGCTGAAGAGGCGATCGATCTCGGAGACCACGCCACCCAGCTCGGCGCCGTCGAAGTGGCGTTCCATGAGGTTGACGACGTCTTCCACCAGCAGGTCGCGTTGCACCTGCATGATCGCGGCCGGGTTCGGGCCGACGAACAGCATCAGGAAGTCGTCGCGCGATTCTTCTTCGGGGTCGCCCTCTTCCTCGTCGAAGTCGGTGTCGTAGAAGGTGACCTCGATGGCTGCGCCGCGTTCGGAGAGCTCGTTCAGGCCCATGCACATCTCGTCGAGCGCCTGGCGGAAATCTTCGTCGCCGGGCACGGTCCAGCACATCTGCAGCGTGTGGTCCTTCTGCTCGAAGCGGATGCCGGGTTCTTCTTCGTAGGTGCTCGTGGCACCGTCGGCCAGCGACTTGGCGCCAGCGTACTTCCAGAGCGGCTTGAGCGCTTCCTGGATCTGGTCGAAGGTGACGTCCGAACGCAGCGGCACGTCGCCGTGCACATGGATCTCAAATGGAGCGTTGTAGCGAGGCATCGAATGCTCCCTTGTAAGTTTGGTACCCGGAACGGGGGTCGAACCCGTATGCCCCGATTAAGGAAGCGGCGGATTTTAAGTCCGATGTGTCTACCAATTTCACCATCCGGGCGTCAGGTTGAACATCGACGATAACCCAAACAAAACAAGCCCCGGCAACGTGGGTTGGCGGGGCTTGGTAGTCGGAGTCGAATCTGGTTGAACCGAGAGAGTGGAGGCGCGACCCGGAGTCGAACCGGGCTAGACGGATTTGCAATCCGTTGCATAACCGCTTTGCTATCGCGCCACGCAGAAATACGAAATCGAACTAGCGAAAAAAAGGGAAGCTGTTGCTTCCCTTTTTCAAAACTGGAGCGGGAAAAGAGTCTCGAACTCTCGACCTCAACCTTGGCAAGGTTGCGCTCTACCAACTGAGCTATTCCCGCGTTTCGAGCCTCGAATTATATACCAGTTTTTCGAGGCTCCACAAGTTTTGCGATCAACCGGTCAGTGCTTGACCGAACCTTCCGAAGCTGGCGCCCCTGCGCGCTGCTTGGCCAGTTCTGCCACTGCAGCCGCGGATGCAGCCACTTCTTCGTCGGACAGCGGTTCGGGCATTTTCTCGAGAGCGATCTCGAGCACCTTGTCGATCCACTTCACAGGCACGATCTCGAGGCCGTTCTTCACGTTCTCGGGAATCTCCTGCAGGTCCTTGGCGTTCTCTTCCGGAATCAGCACGGTCTTGATGCCGCCGCGCAGCGCGGCCAGCAGCTTTTCCTTCAGGCCGCCGATGGCCGTCACCTCGCCGCGCAGCGTGATCTCGCCGGTCATCGCGACGTCGCTGCGCACGGGGATGCCCGTAAGTGCCGACACGAAGGCCGTGGTCATCGCCGCGCCCGCGCTCGGGCCGTCCTTCGGCGTAGCGCCATCGGGCACGTGGATGTGGATGTCGCGCTTCTCGAACGCCTCGTCCTTGATGCCCAGACGGCGCGAGCGGCTGCGCACCACCGTGCGCGCGGCCTCGACCGATTCCTTCATCACGTCGCCCAGCGAACCGGTGCGGCTGATCACGCCCTTGCCGGGCATGGTCACGGCTTCGATCGTCAGCAGGTCGCCGCCGACTTCGGTCCATGCGAGGCCAACCACCTGGCCGACCTGATTCTGCTTCTCTGCGAGGCCGAAGCTGTACTTGCGCACGCCAAGGAACTCGTTGAGATTCGTGCCGTCGACCGTGACCTTGGGCGTGAACTGCTTGAGCAACAGGCCCTTCACCACCTTGCGGCAGATCTTGGACAGTTCGCGCTCGAGCGAACGCACACCCGCTTCACGCGTGTAGTAGCGCACGATGTCACGCACGGCCTCTTCGGTGACAAGGAGTTCTTCTTCCTTGACGCCGTTGTTCTTCAACTGCTTCGGCAGCAGGTACTTGATCGCGATGTGCGTCTTCTCGTCCTCGGTGTAGCCCGAGAGGCGGATTACTTCCATGCGGTCCAGCAGCGCCGGCGGAATGTTCATCGAATTCGAGGTGGCGACGAACATCACGTCGCTCAGGTCGAAGTCAACTTCCACGTAGTGGTCGCCGAAGGTGTGGTTCTGCTCGGGGTCGAGCACTTCGAGCAACGCGCTCGAAGGGTCGCCGCGGAAGTCCGTGCCCAGCTTGTCGATTTCGTCGAGCAGGAACAGCGGATTGCGCGTGCCGATCTTGCTCAGGCCCTGCAACACCTTGCCCGGCAGTGCGCCGATATAGGTGCGACGGTGGCCGCGGATCTCGGCTTCGTCGCGCATGCCGCCCAGCGCCATGCGGGTGTACTTGCGGCCGGTCGCCTTGGCGATCGACTGCCCCAGCGAAGTCTTGCCCACGCCCGGAGGTCCTACGAGGCACAGGATCGGCGCCTTGACCTTGTCGACGCGTTGCTGCACCGCGAGATATTCGAGGATGCGGTCCTTGACCTTCTCGAGGCCGTAGTGGTCGGCATTGAGCACGGCCTCGGCATTGGCCAGATCGTGCTTGATCTTGGTCTTCTTGCTCCACGGCAGGCCGATGAGCACGTCGATGTAGTTGCGCACCACCGTGGCTTCGGCCGACATGGGCGACATCAGCTTGAGCTTCTTGAGCTCGCCCTCGGCCTTCTTCAGGCCTTCCTTCGACATCTTCGCGAGCTTGATCTTCTTCTCGATCTCCTCGATGTCCGCGCCCTCTTCGCCTTCGCCGAGCTCCTTCTGGATGGCCTTGACCTGCTCGTTGAGGTAGAAGTCGCGCTGGTTCTTTTCCATCTGGCGCTTCACGCGGCCACGGATCTTCTTGTCGACGTTGAGGATGTCGACTTCGCGCTCGAGTTGCCCGAACAGGTTCTCCAGGCGCGCCTTGACGTCGTCGAGGTCGAGCACAGCCTGCTTGTTGTCGAGCTTGAGCGGCAGGTGCGCTGCGATGGTGTCCGCAAGGCGGCCCGGATCGTCGATGCTCGAGATCGAAGTCAGGATCTCGGGCGGAATCTTCTTGTTCAGCTTGACGTACTGGTCGAACTGCTGCATCACCGCGCGGCGCAGCGCCTCGACCTCGGTACCCTTCTCGCCGCCTTCGGGCGCCTCGACGGGCGTCACGTTGGCCGAGAAGTGCGTCTCGCCGTCGTCGATGCGGTTCACGCGTGCGCGCTGCTGGCCTTCGACCAGCACCTTTACCGTGCCGTCGGGCAGCTTGAGCATCTGCAGGATGGTCGAGACGCAGCCGACCTCGAACATGTCCTCGACCGAGGGCTCGTCCTTGGCAGCGGCCTTCTGGGCCACCAGCATGATGCGGCGCTCCGCCTCCATGGCCAGCTCGAGCGCCTTGATGCTCTTGGGGCGCCCCACGAAGAGCGGGATCACCATGTGGGGAAACACCACGACGTCGCGCAGCGGCAGCAGCGGCAGGTCGAGGGCTTCGGGAGGCAGAGGGGTATGGCCAGACATGCAGATCCTTCGCGTCTTTGGCTTTAGGCCTTTTTCGCCGCTTCGCGGTACACGAGCAGCGGGGGCTTGTTTTCGTCGATGGTCGATTCCTCGACCACCACCTTGTCGACATTGGTCGCGTTCGGCAATTCGAACATGGTGTCGATCAGCGACTGTTCAAGGATCGAGCGCAAACCGCGTGCACCGGTCTTGCGGGCCAGGGCCTTGCGAGCGATCGCCTTGAGAGCCGCAGGGCGAATCTCGAGGTCCACGCCTTCCATCTGCAGCAGCTTGGTGAACTGCTTCACCACGGCATTCTTGGGCTCGGTCAGGATCTGGACCAGCGCATCCTCGCTGAGTTCCGCGAGCGATGCGACCACGGGCATGCGGCCCACGAGTTCGGGGATCAGGCCGAACTTGATCAGGTCTTCGGGTTCGACTTCGCGGAACACCTCGGTGATGCTACGTTGGGCCTTGCTCTTGACCGCGGCGCCGAAGCCAATGCCCGAGGCCTCGGTGCGGTTTTCGATGACCTTCTCCAGGCCCGCGAACGCACCGCCGCAGATGAACAGGATGTTCGTCGTGTCGATCTGCAGGAAGTCTTGATTCGGGTGCTTGCGCCCGCCTTGCGGCGGCACGCTGGCCATCGTGCCTTCGATGAGCTTCAGCAAGGCCTGCTGCACGCCCTCGCCCGACACGTCACGGGTGATCGAGGGGTTGTCGGACTTGCGCGAGATCTTGTCGATTTCGTCGATGTAGACGATGCCGCGCTGGGCGCGTTCGACTTCGTAGTTGCAGCTCTGCAGCAGCTTCTGGATGATGTTCTCGACGTCCTCGCCCACGTAACCGGCTTCGGTCAGCGTGGTGGCGTCGGCCATCACGAAAGGCACGTCGAGCATGCGCGCGAGCGTTTGAGCCAGCAGCGTCTTGCCCGAGCCCGTGGGGCCGATCAGCAGGATGTTGCTCTTGCTGAGCTCGACATCGTCGCCCTTGGCCTTTTCCTTGTGGCGCAGGCGCTTGTAGTGGTTGTAGACCGCCACCGACAGCATGCGCTTGGCCGGCTCCTGGCCGATCACGTAGTTGTCAAGGTTGGTCTTGATCTCCAGCGGAGTCGGCAGATCGCTGCGCGCTTCACGCGCTTCTTCGCCCGCCGGGAGCTCGTCGCGGATGATCTCGTTGCAAAGGTCGATGCACTCGTCGCAGATGAAGACCGAAGGGCCCGCGATCAGCTTCTTGACCTCGTGCTGGCTCTTGCCGCAGAACGAGCAATAAAGCGTTTTTTCGCTGGAAGAGCCTTTTTTATCGGCCATGGACTTTTGCCTCGTGACAGGGTATGCACAATGATAACTAAACAAAAACGGCGTTTCCCGTGTGGAAAACGCCGTTTTTTGCCATTTGGCGCCACCGGCGCCCCGCAGCTTTAACCGCGCTTGGCGACGACCTGGTCCACCAGACCGTATTCCTTGGCCTCGTCAGCCGTGAGGAAATAGTCGCGCTCGGTGTCGGCCTTGACCTTTTCCAGCGGCTGGCCGGTGCGCTCGGCCAGGATGCGATTCATCTGGTCCTTGGTGCGCAGGATGTCGCGCGCATGGATCTCGATGTCGGTCGCCTGGCCGCGTGCGCCGCCCAGCACCTGGTGGATCATGATCTTCGAGTTGGGCAGCGAGAAACGCTTTCCCTTCTCGCCGGCCGCCAGCAGGAAGGCGCCCATGCTGGCCGCAAAACCGAGGCACATGGTCGACACGTCGGGCTTGATGAACTGCATGGTGTCGTAGATCGCCATGCCGGCGCTCACGCTGCCGCCCGGGGAGTTGATGTAGAACGAGATGTCCTTGTCCGGGTTTTCGCTCTCGAGGAACAGCAGCTGGGCCACCACGAGATTGGCCGTCTGGTCGTTGACCTCGCCCACCAGGAAAATGATGCGTTCCTTGAGGAGACGCGAATAGATGTCATAAGACCGCTCGCCGCGGCCCGACTGCTCGATGACCATCGGAACCATGCCGAGGCCTTGAATTTCGTTTGCGATCATGAATTTTCTCTCCGGAAGATGGGATCGTTCACTGCTGTTTGCACTGTACGCCAGAGTGAAATGGGGCTCGTGCCGCAAAGCACAAGCCCCATTGGCGTAGCGGGCGGCGGCGGAAATCAGCCTTGCTGTTGCGCCATCAGTTCGTCGAACGACACCGACTTTTCGTTGACCTTTGCCTTGCCCAGGACGAAATCGGTCACGTTGTTCTCGATGACAACGGCTTCGACTTCGGCCAGGCGGTTGTTGTCGCTGAAGTACCAGCGCACCACGTCGGCCGGCTTTTCGTAGCTGGCGGCCAGCTCGTCGATGTGGGCCTTGATCTGCTCGGGCTTGGCCTGCAGGTTGTTAGCACGCACCAGCTCGGCCACCACGAGGCCCAGGCGCACGCGGCGCTCGGCTTGCGGGCGGAACACTTCGTCGGGGATCGGGGCCTTGTCGGCGTCCTTGATGCCGCGCTGCTTGAGCTCGGCACGAGCGCCTTCGACCATGCGGTTGACTTCCGACTGCACGCTGGCGTTCGGCAGGTCGAGCTCGGCATTGGCCACCAGGGCGTCCATCACGGCGTTCTTGTTGCGAGCCAGCAGGCGGAACTTCACTTCGCGCTCGAGGTTGCGCTTGATGTCGGCGCGCAGGCCTTCGACCGTGGCTTCGGCGATGCCGAGCGACTTGGCCAGCTGCTCGTTGACTTCGGGCAGGTGCGAGGCTTCGATCTTCTTCAGGGTGACCATGAAGTCGGCTTGCTTGCCGGCCACGTCCTTGCCGTGGTAGTCGGCCGGGAACGACAGCGGGAAGGTGCGGCTGTCGCCGGCCTTCATGCCGCGCACGGCGTCTTCGAATTCCTTCAGCATCTGGCCTTCGCCGACGACGAACTGGAAGTCTTCGGCCTTGCCGCCCTGGAAGGGCTCGCCGTCGATCTTGCCTTCGAAGTCGACGGTCACGCGGTCGTCGTCCTGCGCCACGGCGTCTTGCGCGCGCTGGGCGAAGGTGCGGCGTTGCTTGCGCAGGATGTCGAGCGTCTTGTCGATCGCGTCGTCGCCCACTTCGGCCGAGAGCTTCTCGACTTCGGCGCCGGACAGGTCGTTGATCTTGACTTCGGGGAACACTTCGAAGACCGCGTCGAAGGCCAGTTCGCCTTCAGGTGCGTCTTCTTTTTCAGTGATGCGGGGCTGGCCGGCAACGCGCAGCTTGGCTTCGTTGGCGGCTTGCGAGAAGGCCTCGCCGACCTTGTCGTTCATGACTTCGTAGTGCACCGAGTAGCCATAGCGCTGGGCCACGACGTTCATCGGCACCTTGCCGGGACGGAAGCCGTCCATCTTGACGGTGCGCGCGAGCTTCTTGAGGCGCGAATCGACTTCGGACTGGATGGTGCCGACCGGCAGGGTCAGCGTGATCTTGCGTTCGAGCTTCTCGAGAGTTTCAACGTTCACGGTCATGATGTCTTCCTTGTGAGGGGGCTGGTGCGCGGGGCCTGCATCTTTTTATCAATACAGATCAAGGACTTACACGCGCTAGCGGGATTTAAGCGGAGGCACACGCGTGCCGCGCGCAAAACTGGGCAACCCGCGATTCTAATCGGCTGGAGACACCCCTTTTGGCCAGGCCGGGGGTCTGCACGCGGAGATTTCGCCTCCATCGCCTTTACAGTGGCTGCGATTCGCCATTGCCCACAGGAATGCCCATGCCCCTACAGCGACTGTTCGCCGCCCTCGCCTTCACCCTGATCCTCGCATTCGGCATGCCCTCGCCCGCGCTGGCCAAGACCGCGGGCGCGCCGGCGACGAAAGAGCCGACCATCCAGCAGATCTACGAAGCGGCGAACGGCGGCAGGATGGCGGAAGCCGACGCGATGATCGCGAAGGTGCTGAAGAACCATCCCAACAGCGCGAAGGCCCACTACGTTCACGCCGAACTCCTCGCGATGAACGGCAAGCTCGACGACGCCAGGGACGAACTGTCCCAGGCCAAGGAGCTGTCACCGGGCCTCAAGTTCGCGAAGGCCGACTCGGTCGCCAAGCTCGAACGCAAGCTCGAGAAGCCGGCCGAGATCAAGGCCGAGCCACCGCCGCCCGTGCCCAGCCCGGTCGCCGCGCCAGCCGCTTCACCCGAGAAGGCAGATACGGCGTCGTCGTCCGGACCAATCCCCTGGACACCGATCGGCATCGTGGCCCTGTTCATCGTCGCCTACCTCATCTTCCAGCGGCGCAGGCGCGCCACCACCTTTGATGCGCCTGCCGCCGCTGGCGCGCCACGGTTCTCCAGGCCCACCAGCGATTCGTCGATGGGCTATAGCAGGGCCGACGAAGACCGGGAGTACCCCGCCTCGGCTCCCGCAACCAGCCAGGGCCCGGGCATCGGCGGTGCGCTGGCGGCCGGGGCCGTGGCAGGCGTCGGCGCGGTGGTCGCGGGGGAAGTGCTGCGCCACCTGCTGAACGACCGCTCCGACGACAACCGGGGCAGCACGATCAACATCTTCAACAACCACCGCGACAGCCACGGCAACGCCAGCATGGGCCGCAGCCTCTGGCCCTCGTCCGACCCGGAGCCGGACCAGCAACCCGACCGCAGCTTCGTGGACAACGACTTCGGCATCAAGGACACGAGCTCGTGGGACGACTCGAGCAGCAGCAGTTCCGACAGCAGCAGTGACAGCGGAAGCAGCGACAGCGGTAGCAGCAGCGATTGGTAGAAGGCAGAAAAGAAAAAGCCCCGTTCCTTGCGAAACGGGGCTTTTTCACTGCTCGATAGACGGGCTACATAGCAGGGCTGGTGCGCGGGGCCGGACTCGAACCGGCACGTTCTTGCGAACGTCAGGACCTAAACCTGGTGCGTCTACCAATTTCGCCACCCGCGCAGTGCCAATCTTTCAGGTGAATGCAAAAGCGGACGGTCCCTTTGCACCATGGAAGCCCATGGGCCAAAGACCATCCGCTTGAAATCGGTCAACTTTCGATTTTAAACGCTAATCGGCGCCTCTTTCGGCTCCCGCTTCACACGAAATGCCGCTGCATACATTGCCGGCAAGGCCAGCAGCGTCAGCACCGTCGCGACGATCAGGCCGCCCATGATGGCCACCGCCATCGGCCCCCAGAACACGCTGCGCGACAGCGGGATCATCGCCAGCACCGCCGCCGCGGCCGTCAGCACGATCGGACGCAGCCGCCGCACCGCCGACTCCACGATCGCGTCCCACGCCGGCACGCCCGCCGCGCGGTCGAGCTCGATCTGGTCGATCAGGATCACCGCATTGCGCTGGATCATGCCCATCAGCGCGATCACGCCCAGCAGCGCCACGAAGCCGAAGGGCCGGTTCAGCACCAGCAGCGCGCCAGCCACACCGGCAATGCCCATAGGCCCGGTGATGAACACCAGCAGCGAGCGGCTGAAACTGTGCAGCTGCAGCATCAGCAGCGTGAACACCAGGAACAGCATGATCGGCACGCCGGCCACGATCGAGGCCGAGCCCTTGCTGCTCTCCTCCACCGCGCCCGCCACCTCGATGCGGTAGCCGCCCTGCCCGGCCGCCACCCAGCCGGCTTCTAGCTCGCGCAGCTTCGGCAGCAGCTGCGCCGTCACGGTCGCGCCCTGCAGGCCTTCGACCACGTCGCCCTGCACGGTGATGGCGTAGTCGCGGTTCTCGCGCCACATCACGCCCGGCTCCCAGGTGAACACCGGCTTGGCGATCTGCGTGAGCGGAATCGAACGGCCCGAGGTCGTCGGGATGTAGGCGTTGCCGATGTCCGAGATAGCCTGGCGCTCGTCGGGCGCCTGGCGCAGCACGATGTCGATCAGCAGGTCGTTCTCGCGGTACTGGCCCACGGTGGTGCCGCTGAACATGGTCTTGGAGGCCTGCGCGATGGCTTGGCTCGTCACGCCGAGCGCGCGCGCCTTGGCCTGGTCGATCTCGAGGCGGATCACCTTCACCGACTCGTTCCAGTTGTCGTTCACGCCGCGCATGTTGGCGTTGTCGCGCAGCACGGCCTTCACTTCGTCGGCATGGCCGCGCAGCAACGCCGGGTCGGGGCCGATCACGCGGAACTGCACCGGGTACGGCACCGGCGGCCCGTTGGGCAGCAGCTTGACGCGGCCGCGCACCTCGGGAAACTCCTGCGCCAGCACCAGCGGCAGCTTGATGCGCAGCGTCTCGCGCACCTTCAGGTCCTTGGCGAGCACGATCAGCTGCGACACGTTGGTCTGCGGGAACACCTGGTCCAGCGGCAGGTAGAAGCGCGGCACGCCGGAGCCGATCCAGGTGCTGACCGTCTTCACGCCGGCCTCCTGCATCACGCGCTGCTCGACGCGCTTGGCCACTTCTTCGTTGGCGGCGAAGGAGGTGCCTTCAGGAAACCAGAGGTCGACCAGGATCTCGGGCCGGCTCGAATCGGGGAAGAACTGCTGCTGCACCTTGCCCATGCCGACAATGCCGAGTGCAAAGATCAGAATCGTGGCGCCGATGGTCATCCAGCGGTGCTGCACGCACCAGTTCACCGTGCGGCGGAAGACGTTGTAGAACGGTGTGTCGAACAGCTCGTGCGGCGGTGCATCGGGGTCGTGCGGCTTCACCTTCAGCAGCAGCGTGCCGAGGTACGGCACGAAGTACACCGAGACGATCCACGACAGCACCAGCGCGATCACCGTCACCGCGAAGATCGCGAAGGTGTATTCGCCCGTCACCGACTTGGCGATGCCGATCGGCAGGAAACCCGCCGCGGTAATGAGCGTGCCCGTGAGCATCGGCTTGGCCGTCACGTCGTAGGCGAAGGTGGCGGCGCGGACCTTGTCGTAGCCCTCTTCCATCTTCCGCACCATCATCTCGACCGCGATGATCGCGTCGTCCACCAGCAGGCCGAGCGCGATGATGAGCGACCCCAGCGATATCTTGTGCAGCCCGATGCCGAAGTAGTTCATCGCCAGGAAGGTCACGGCCAGCACCAGCGGAATGGTGATTGCCACCACCAGCCCCGGGCGCATGTCGATGTACCAGCCGAAGCGCCCGCCCTTGTGCAGGCCGAGCGAGATGATGCTCACGGCCAGCACGATGGCCACGGCCTCGATCAGCACGCCGACGAATTCGTTGACCGAGCTCGCCACCGACACCGGCTGGTCTTGCACCTGCGCCAGCTTGACGCCGGCCGGCAGGCGCTGGTCGATGGTGGCGGTGGTGGCCTTCAGCGCCTTGCCCAGCGCGATGATGTCGCCGCCCTTGGCCATCGACACGCCCAGGCCAATCACTTCCTTGCCCTGGTGGTGCATCTTGACCGACGGCGGATCGATGTAGCCGCGGTGGATGTCCGCAATGTCGCCGAGCTTGATCTGGTTGCCCGAGCTGCCGCGAATGGGCATCTCGCGCAGCTGGTCGACGCTGGTGAACTGGCCCGCGACGCGCACCTGCACCACGTCCTGCGGCGACTGGATCGTGCCCGCACTCTCGATCGCGTTCTGCGAACCGAGCTGCGCCAGCACCGCGTTGAAGTCGAGCCCCAGCTGCGCCAGGCGCTTCTGCGAGATCTCGATGTAGACCTTCTCGTCCTGCACGCCGAACTGGTCGACCTTGGCCACGTCCTTCACGCGCAGCAGCTGCTGGCGCACGTCGTCGGCCAGCGTCTTGAGCTCGGCGTAGCTGAAGCCGTCGCTCTCCAGCGCGTAGATCACGCCGTAGACATCGCCGAAATCGTCATTGAAGAACGGCCCCTGCACGCCGGCGGGCAAGGTGGCGCGCATGTCACCGATCTTCTTGCGCACCGTGTACCAGACGTTCGCGACCTCGGTGGACTTCGACGAGTCCTTGATGTTGAAGATGATCTGCGACTCACCCGGCTTCGAGTAGCTGCGGATCTTGTCGGCGTACGGCGCTTCCTGCAGCGTGCGCTCGAGCTTGTCGGTGACCTGCTCGGCCACCTGCTGCGCGGTGGCGCCGGGCCAGTAGGTGCGCACGACCATCGCACGGAAGGTGAAGGGCGGATCTTCGTCCTGGCCGAGCTGGAAGTACGCGAAGGCACCCAGCACCATCAGCACCACCATCAGGTAGCGCGTGAGGGGCGCGTGGTCCAGCGCCCATTTGGAGAGGTTGAAGCCGGCGGGCTTTTCAGTGGGAGTCGCTGCGCCGCCGCTCATTTGCCGGCACCCGCTGCGATCTCCTTGTTCGTCGCAGCGACAGCCGCAACGGGCTGCGCCGATTCCTTCGCACCGGCATTGGCGGCGGCCGCTGCCGCCTCCTTGGACTGGTAGATGGTGACCTTCTGCCCCGGCGACAGCACGTGCACGCCAGCGGCCACGACCATCATGCCGGGCGCGATGCCGCCGGCGATCACGGCCTCATTGCCGTCGGCCGTGGCTACTTGCACGGTCTGTGAGCGCACCGTCATGGTCGACTTGTCGAGCACCCATACGGCCGAGCCCTTGCCTTCCTGGCGCAGCGCGCTGGTCGGCAGCTTCATCACCGTGGTGGTGCCGTGCGCGAGCGCCTGCGGACGCGCATAGACCGTGGCGCCGAGTGGCGGCGAGGTGGCTGCGTCGATGGCGACCTTGACCGAGTAGGTGCGCGTCACCGCGTCGGCGCTGGCTGCCACTTCGCGCACCTGGCCCTCCAGTTCGTTGCCGCCCGACCAGCCACGTACCGTGACGGGCGAGCCGGCCTTGATCAGCGTGGCGCGGTCTTCAGGCACCGCGAACACCACGTCGCGCGCGCCGTCCTGCGCAATGCGAACGACCGGCGTGCCGGCCTGCACCACCTGGCCCGGCTCGGCCTCGATGGCGGTGATGATGCCGGCCACGTCGGCCACCAGCGTCGTGTAGTTGGCCTGGTTGCCCTGCGAGGCGAGTTGCGCCTGAGCCTGCTCGAGCTGGGCCTGCGCGGCCTTCCAGGTGGTCTCGCGGCGCTCCAGTTCGGCGCCGCTGATGAAGTTCTGCGCACGCAGCTCGGCGTAGCGCTTGAGATCGGCGGCCGCGAGGTCGCGATTGGTCAGCGCGGCGGCCTGCTGAGCGCGTGCGGCTTCAGCGGCGAGGCGGTAGTCCTGCGGATCGAGCTGTGCCAGCACCTGGCCGGCCTGCACATGCTGGCCGAGTTCGGCCTGGCGCTTGGTGATCTTGCCCGCCACGCGGAAGCCAAGGCGCGATTCGACACGCGCGCGCACCTCGGCAGAAAACTCGGGCTGGGCATCGAATTCGCTCGCCCCGACGGTCACGAACTTGACCGCGCGAACGGGGTCCTCGGCCGCAGGCTTCGGCGAACAGCCGGCCAGAAAAATGGCGGGAAGCAGCAACCAGGCGGCGCTGCGGACACGGAACGAGAGGACGGCGGAGGCGGTCATGAAACACCCTGGAAAGGACGAACCGGATCATTACTGACCCACTGGTTAGTAATTTAGGGTAAACGTGAACTACTGTCAATGACCCGCCGGTCACTAGGTGCGTTGACCCATCTCCACAAGCCGGTTGTCAGGCAGCTCGAAGTAGTCCGAAGCCCGCCCTGCGTTGCGCTGCAGCCAGCCGAACAACACACGCCGGACCGGGTTCATGCCCGGCAGGTTTTCCTCGCCGACCGAGGCGCGCGAGACGAAGTAAGACGTCTTCATCGAATCGATCGCCAGCGTCTTCTGGTAAGCCAGGATGCGGATGAACTCGGGCACGTCGGGCCGCTCCATGAAGCCGTGGCGCGCCGTGACCATCCAGATGCCTTCCATCAGCTGCTCGGCCTCGATGCGGATGCGTGCATCGACGCGCGGGGTGTCGCAGGGCAGCACGCGCAGCACGATCACCTGCTCGTGCAGCACCTGGTTGTGCTTGAGGTTATGCAGCAGCGCATGCGGCACCGCAGTGGCGTCGGGGTTCAGGAACACCGCCGTGCCGCTCACCCGGTGCGGCATGTGCAACGCCAGCGATTCGACGAACGGCCGCAGCGGCAGGCTCTCGGCCGCTGCGGCCTCCAGTCCCAGCCGGCGCCCCTTGGCCCAGGTGGTGAAGACCACCATCACCACGGCCGCCACCGCCAGCGTGAGCCAGCCGCCCTCGGCCACCTTCAGGCTGTTGGCGATCACGAAGGTCAGGTCGACCACCGCGAAGGCCGCCACGCCGACCAGCACCGCCACCTTGTTCCAGCGCCACAGCCCCCAGGCCACGATGCCGGCCAGCAGCGTGGTCGTCACCATCGTGATCGACACCGCGATGCCGTACGCAGCCGACAGCGCACCAGAGCTGCGGAAGCCCAGCACCAGCAGCAGCACGCCCACCATCAGCAGCCAGTTGACGGCCGGCACGTAGATCTGCCCGATGGCCGTGCCCGAAGTCTGTATCACCCGCATGCGCGGCAGGTAGCCCATGCGCATCGCATGCGCCGTGAGCGAGAAGGCGCCCGAGATCACCGCCTGCGAGGCGATCACCGTCGCCATCGCGGCCAGCACCACCATCGGCAGCACGCCCCACGCGGGAAAGAGCCGGAAGAACGGGTTGTCGATGGCCGCCGGGTTCGCCAGCACCAGCGCACCCTGCCCGAAGTAGTTCAGCACCAGCCCCGGCAGTGCGATGAACATCCACGCCAGGCGAATCGGCTTGGCGCCGAAGTGCCCCATGTCGGCATACAGCGCCTCGCCGCCCGTGAACGCCAGGAACACCGCGCCCAGCACCGCCAGCGACTGCGCCCGATGCTCGACGAGAAAGCCGAGGGCGCGACGTGGGTCCAGCGCCGCCAGCACCTGCGGCTGCTGCAGCACCTGCCACAAGCCGGCTGCCGCCAGCACAACGAACCAAAGCAGCATGACCGGCCCGAAGATCTTGCCGACCACGCCCGTGCCCTTCTTCTGCACCATGAAGAGCGCAACCAGGATCACCACCGTGATCGGGATCACCGCGCGCTGCAGCACCGGCGCCTGCACCTCCAGCCCCTCGACTGCCGACAGCACCGAGATGGCCGGCGTGATCAGGCTGTCGCCGTAGAACATGGCCGCCCCCACCAGGCCCAGCATGCCGATGACGCTCCACACCCACGGCTTGGTCTTGGGCCCCGCAACCGCGCTGCGCGCCAGCGCCTGCAACGCCAGGATGCCGCCCTCGCCGTCGTGGTCGGCGCGCAGCACGAACACCACGTACTTCAGCGTGACCACGAACATCAGCCCCCAGAAGATCAGCGAGAGCAGGCCCAGCACCGAATCGGGCGAGAACGGCACGCCGTGCTCGGGGTTCATCGTTTCCTTGAAGGCGTAGAGGGGCGAGGTGCCGATGTCGCCGAACACAACGCCCAGCGCCGCGATCATGAGCGTGGGCCCCTTCGGATGCGCCGCCTCGCCGTACGCTGAAACCTGGGGCCCGGAAGCCGAAGCGGATGCTTTCATGAAGCAGAAGTTCAAAGTGGCGACGCTGCGAGCATAGTGCCGGGGCTTTGCATCGTCGCTGACAATCGTGGCGTGTCCGCCACTCCCCACCTCGCTGCGCCGCCTGCGCACTACGAAAACTTCCCCGTCGCCTCGTGGCTGTGCCCGCCACACCTGCGACCGCCGATCGCGGCTATTTACCACTTCGCGCGCACCGCCGACGACATTGCCGACGAAGGCACCGCCTCGCCCAGCGAGCGCCTGGCCGAGCTGCACGCCTACCGTGAAGAACTCGCCGCCGCCGCCCAGGGCGAAGTGCTCCCGTCGTCGCGCTGGCCGCGCGTATTCGGCCCGCTGGCCCACAGCATTGCCCAATACGGCCTGCCCGAAGACCTGCTCGCCAACCTGCTGAGCGCCTTCATGCAGGACATCGAGAAGACCCGCGACCGCGGCACCTACGCCGACCGCGCCGAACTGCTCGACTACTGCCGCCGCTCCGCCAACCCCGTCGGCCGCCTGTTGCTGCATCTCTACGGCATGCACGACTCCGAGGCGCTGGCGCAGAGCGACGCCATCTGCAGCGCGCTGCAGCTCATCAACTTCTGGCAGGACCCGAGCGTCGACCTGCCGCGCGACCGCTTCTACTTTCCGCTGACCGACTGTGCCCGCCGCAAGATGACGCGCGAAAACTTCAAGGTCTTTGCGCCGCTCTCGAACGCCCCGCCGCCGCAGGAAGCTATCAATCTGATAGCAGTGGTGTCGCATTGGGCCCGCGAACTCATGCACGAAGGTGCCCCTCTCGTGCACCGCCTGCCCGGCCGTGCCGGCTGGGAGCTGCGCCTCGTCGTGCAGGGCGGCCTGCGCATCCTCGACAAGATCGAGGACTTGGGCTTCGACACCTTCTCGCAGCGCCCCACCATCGGCAAGACCGACGCGCCCGTGCTGCTCTGGAAGGCCATGCGGATGCGGAGACAATGGCGGCCCATGAAAGCAGCGCCTCCCCGATGAATCCCGAGCAATACGTGCAAGACAAGGCCGCCGCCTCGGGCAGCAGTTTCTATTACGCCTTCCTGTTCCTTCCCAAGCCGCGCCGCGCCGCGATCACGGCCTTCTATGCCTTCTGCCGCGAGGTCGACGACGTGGTCGACGAGGTCACCGACCCCGGCGTGGCCGCCACCAAGCTCGCCTGGTGGCGCACCGAGGTAGCCCAGTCTTTCGCGGGCACGCCGCGCCATCCGGTCATGCAGGCGCTGATGCCACACACCGCGGCCTACGGCATCGAGGCGCGCCAGCTCCACGAAGTGATCGACGGCTGCCAGATGGACCTGGACCAGACCCGCTACCTCGACTTTCCCGGCCTAGCGCGCTACTGCCACCTGGTGGCCGGCGTGGTCGGCGAAGTCGCGGCGCGCATCTTCGGCCAGACCGATCCGAAAACCACCGCCTACGCCCACAAGCTGGGCCTGGCGCTGCAGCTCACCAACATCCTGCGCGACGTCGGCGAAGACGCCCTGCGCGGGCGCATCTACCTGCCGGTGAACGAACTGCAGAAGTTCGACGTGAAGGCGCACGAGATCCTGAACCGCGTGCACTCCGAGCGCTTCGTCACGCTGATGAAGTTCCAGGCCGCGCGCGCCCACGTGGCGTATGACGAAGCGCTCGCCCTGCTCCCGCTCGCCGACCGCCGCACGCAGAAGCCGGGCCTGATGATGGCCAGCATCTATCGCACGCTGCTGCGCGAGATCGAGCGCGACAACTTCCAGGTGCTGAACCAGCGGGTGAGCCTGACGCCGGTACGCAAGTTCTGGCTGGCGTGGAAGGTCCAGGCGCTCGGGCGCATCTAGTCTTGAAGAAGACAGCTGTCATCGGTGCCGGTTGGGCCGGCCTCGCCTGCGCGGTCGAGGCCACGCGGCTCGGCCATGCCGTCACGCTGTTCGAAGCCGCGCACATGCCCGGCGGCCGCGCGCGGCGCGTCGACGACATGCACGGGCTGGCGCTCGACAACGGGCAGCACATCCTGATCGGCGCCTACACCGCCACGCTGAAGCTGATGCGCGATGTCGGCGTGGATGTCGACAGCGTGCTGCTGCGCCTGCCGCTGTCGCTGCGCTTTGCCGACGGCGGCGGTCTCAAGCTGCCGCGGCTGCCCGCGCCGCTCGACCTGCTGGCCGGCATCTTCACCGCGCGCGGCTGGACGTGGCGCGACAAGTCGTCGCTGCTGCGCACTGCCATCGGATGGCGCCTTGCGGGCTTTCGCTGCGCCGGCGCCACCACGGTCGCCGACCTGTGCGCCGGCCTCACCCCACGCGTGATGAAGGAACTGATCGAGCCATTGTGCGTGTCGGCGCTCAACACGCCGGTGGGGCAGTCGAGCGGCGAAGTTTTCCTGCGCGTGCTGAAGGACGCACTCTTCAGCGGCAGTGGCGCCGCCGACTTGCTGTTGCCCCGTGCCGACCTGGGCGCGCTGCTTCCCGACGCGGCCATCCGATGGCTGACGGCACAGGGCGCGCAAGTACGAATCGGCACCCGCGTGCGTGCCATCGCATCCGAGGGCGGCCGGTGGCGCGTCGACGATGAATCCTTCGACCAGGTCGTGCTGGCCTGCGCGCCGTGGGACGCCGCCCGGCTCGTACGTGCGTCCGGCCTGCAAGCGGATGCCTGGTGCGACACCACCGAAGCCCTGCGCTTCGAAGCCATCGCCACCATCTACGTGCGCGGCGCCTCACCACTTGCGGAACCGATGCTCGCGCTGCGCAGCAACCCGGCCACGGCACCGGCGCAATTCGCGTTCGACCGCGGCCAGCTCACCGGCCTGCAAGGCGTGCTCGCGATGGTCGTGAGCGCCAATGAAACACCGCGCGAAGTGCTGGAAGAACAGGTAGTCGCTCAGGCGGCCGCACAGTTGGGCCAGACAAACCTGCAGCTCGTGCAGACAGTGGTCGAGAAGCGCGCCACCTTCGCCTGCACGCCCGCACTTTCGAGACCCGCTTCGGCCATCGCCCCCGGCCTGCAGGCCTGCGGCGACTACACCGAAGGCGCCTACCCCGCCACGCTCGAAGGCGCGGTGCTCAGTGGGCTGGCAGCCGCGAAAGCATTGGCGACCTCATGACGACCGAACTGCGCTATCTCGATTTCGACTACAGCGAAGATACCGAAGGCCACGGCACCTTCGATGCGATGGCATCGACCACGCCCGACAAGACGCCCGAGGTGCAGGCCGAAATCGCGCAGGTGCTCGCCTGGGCCGAAGCCACCTTCCCCGATGCGCGCGGCGCGCTCGAAGAAGGTGCCATGTGGGACTACGACCTGCAGCAGATGCAGGAAGAAGACGCCCGCTTCGTCACGCACACCCTCTCGCTCAGCGGCACAGCCGATTTCTGCGCGGCACTGCGCGAGCAGTTCGCGCTCGACTGAAGAAGAAAAGAATCAGGCCGTCTTGTTGGGCAAGCGCAGCAGGCTCAGCCCCAGCAACACGAACGCCCCACCCGACAGCTTGTTGAACAGCCGCGTGCGACGCGGGTCCGACAGCTGCTTGCGCAGCAGACGCGCCAGCAGCACGTAGAACGCATGCGACAGCACCGAGGCAGCCGCAAAGGTGGTCGTCAGCACCGCGAACTGCATGGCGAGCGGCGCGTCCTGCGTGAGGAACTGCGGGAACAGCGCCGAGAAGAAAAGAATGCCCTTGGGATTGCTCAGCGCCACCGTCAGGCCGTGACCGAACAAGCGCCAGCTCGAACGCGGCGAGGCCCCTGCCGACGAGCCCTGCAGGTCGGCGAACACGCTGCCCTGGCTGCGCCATTGCTTGATGCCCAGGTAGATCAGGTAGGCCGCGCCGGCCAGCTTCAGCACCATGAAGGCATGAGCCGAGGTCGAGAGCACCACGCCCAGCCCGGCCATCGCAGCGGCCGACACCATGAACAGGCCCATTGCATTGCCAAGCGAACTGATCATTGCGCGTCGCGGGCCCACGCTCATCGAATTCGAGACCGCGAGCAGCACCGCCGGTCCAGGTGTGAAAGCGACGAGCAGCGTGACGCCGCAGAAGATGAGCCAGTTGGAGAAATGCACTTTGGGGTTCCTGCCCGGCGTGAGGCCGCAAGACGTTGAGACAGACGGGAAACTATAGTCAGCCCGGCGAATCGCTGCAGACGCCGCGCCAATACCCCTCATCAGCCCACCTCACGGAACAAGCACCCATGGTCACCTGCTACCTGCGCTACATCGTCGATCCCTACAAGCTCAAGGAATTCGAGCACTACGGCAAGCTCTGGATTCCGCTGGTCGAGAAGTTCGGCGGCCAACACCATGGCTACTTTTTGCCGTCGGAGGGCGCGAACGACGTAGCGCTGGCAATGTTCACGTTTCCCAGCCTGGCCGCCTACGAAAAGTACCGCGCCGATTCGATGCAAGACCCGGAGTGCCAGGCCGCGTTCAAGTACGCGGAAGAAACCCGCTGCATCCTCAGCTACGAGCGCAGCTTCTTCCGCCCCGTCTTCAAATAGTGCCTCAGGCGCCCAGCGCCATGCACAGCGCGTGCAGGTTCGGCACGATCAGCTGCGGCCGCGCACCATGCACCCACGGCCGCTCGTCGCGCACCAGCCAGGCCGCCTGCATGCCGGCGTTGAGCGCGCCGACCACGTCGAGCTCGGCGTCGTCGCCCACGTGCAGCACATCCTTGGGCAGCAGGCCGACCGACGCGGCGGCCGCGCGGAAGATGGGCGCGTGCGGCTTGCCGCTGCCGAAGGCGCGTGCGTTGAAGCCGGTGCGGAACCAGCGGCCCACGCCGGTCTTGTGGATGTCGGCGTTGCCGTTGGAGACCGCCACCAGCGGATAGCGTTCGCTGAGCCACTTCAGCGCCGGCAGCGCGTCGTCATACAGCGTCACGCGCTGGCGCTCTGCGAAGAAGGCATCGAAGGCCGGCTCGGCAAGCGCCGGGTCTTCTCCCGCTCGCGTGAGTGCGGTGCGAATCGATTCGCGGCGCAGCGCGCTCAGGTCGTGCGCGAGGTCTGAACGCTCCTTGGCCGTGGCTTCACGCAGTTCGCGCAGGATGCCCGGCGTCATCAACAGCGAGGCCGTCTTCGGCGCTTCGCGCAACAGCCATTCATGCAGCACGGCCTCGGCGCGTTCAATGGTCGGCCAGATCGGCCACAGGGTGTCGTCGAGGTCGAGAGAGATCGCCGAGATGCGCTTGAGATCGAGAGGCGCGGCGCTTGCGGAGGCCGTGGGAGCGGAAGTCATGCCCGAGAATATCGCATGCCTCCAAGCCATGAGACCACTTCTCCAAGTACCCCGCACACCCCGCGCACCGCTGTGCTCTGGTGCAACCTGGGCTCGCCCGATGCCCCCACCGCCGCCGCCGTACGCCCCTATCTCGCCGACTTCCTGGGCGACCCGCGCGTGGTCGAGATCCCCAGGGCAATCTGGGCATTGATCCTGCACGGCATCATCCTGCGCACGCGGCCAGCCAAGTCCGCAGCCAAGTACGCGAGCATCTGGATGCCCGAAGGCTCGCCGCTCAAGGTGTGGACACAAAAGCAGGCCACGCTGCTGGCCGGCTGGCTCGGCGAGCGCGGCCACCGCGTGACGGTGCGCGACGCGATGCGCTATGCCAGCCCATCCATCGCCTCCCGGCTCGACGCGCTGCAGGCCGAAGGCGCCACCCGCGTGCTGGTGCTGCAGGCCTACCCGCAGTACTCGGGCACCACCACCGCGAGCGTGATCGACGCGGTGAACGCCTGGAGCAGCAGGCAGCGCCGAGTACCCGAATTCCGCTTCGTCAACGACTACCACGACGACCCCGCCTACATCGAGGCGCTGGCGCAGAGCATCGAGAAGCACTGGAAGACCGACGGCCGCGGCGAGGTGCTGTTGATGAGCTTCCACGGCATTCCCGCGCGCAACATCGCGCTGGGCGATCCGTACCAGGCGCAGTGCCTCGAAACCGCACGCCTGCTCGCGGCACGGCTGGGCCTTTCGAGCACCCAGTACCGCGTGACCTTCCAGTCGCGCTTCGGCCGCGCCAAGTGGCTGGAGCCCTACACCGAGCCCACGCTGCGCGAACTCGGCGCCTCCGGCGTGAAGCGCGTGGACGTGGTCTGCCCGGGCTTCCCGGCCGACTGCCTCGAGACGCTCGAAGAAATCTCCATGGAAGGCCGCGAAGCCTTCCTGCACTCAGGCGGTGAAGCCTTCAGCTACATCCCCTGCCTCAACGACAGCCCGGCATGGATCACCGCGCTCGCGGGCATCGCCGAACGCAATCTGGCGGGCTGGCCTACGCAAAGAACAAGCACCACTCCATGAAGCCGGACCTGCACGAAGCCAACCGGCTCTCGTGGAACGCGGCCACTGTCGCGCACAACAGCCACAAGGGCGACCAGGCCGCCTTCTTCCGCAAGGGCGGCTCCACCCTCTTTCCCGAGGAAGCCGGCCTGCTCGGCGACGTGACGGGCCTGTCGGTGCTGCACCTGCAGTGCAATGCCGGGCAGGACAGCCTGAGCATCGCGCGCCTGGGTGCCGAAGTGACGGGCGTGGACATCTCCGACGAGGCCATCGACTTCGCGACGCGGCTGTCGCAGCAATCGGGCATCGCGGCGCGCTTCGTGCGCTCGGATGTCTACGACTACTTTCGCGATGCACAGGCGCGCGGCGAGCGCTTCGACATCGTGTTCTGCTCGTACGGCACTCTGTGCTGGCTCTCCGACATCGGCGCCTGGGCGCGCGGCGTGGCGCAGCTGCTCAAGCCCGGTGGCCGCTTCGTCTTCATCGAGTTCCATCCTTTCGCACTCGTGTTCGACCCCGCCTGGAAGTTCCACTACGACTACTTCAACGAAGCTCCCGTGCCCGAGGAAGGCGTGGGCGACTACGTGGCCGAGTCCGGCGACGGCCTCGTGCGCGAGGGCTACGAGCGCGGCGTGGAGAACTTCAGCAACCCGCATCCGAGCTTCGAGTTCACATGGGGCGTGGGCCAAGTGACGACCGCGCTGTCGCTGGCCGGTCTCGTCATCGAGCGGCTCGACGAGTACCCGTACGCCAACGGCTGGAAGCCCTTCGAAGGCATGCGCGACATCGGTGGGCGCCGCATGGCGCCGCCCGAGGGCATGCCGCGCATTCCGCTCATGTATTCGATCTCCGCACGCAAGCCATGAAAGTCTTTCGCACCCTCGGTGGCCTTTTTCTGCTGGCGCCCTTCCTGGCCAGCGCGACTGGAACCGTCGAAGTGCCCAAGGGCGTGTGGGAAGGCACGCTCGACACCAAGGCCATCGTGGCCTGCTTCAACGCCGAATATCCGAGCGGCAGCTACTTCTACAAGCAATACAGAAAGGCCATCGCGCTGGGCCGCTCCGAGAAGGACAGCTTCTGGCACGAAGGCGGCGAGACCGGCCTGTGGGCGCTCGGCCCGGGCAAAGGCACGACGCTCACCGGCACCTGGAAGAACGTGAAGGGCACGCCAGTGACGCTGCCCATCCAGTTGAACCTGTCCGATGCCACGGGCGGCGACAAGGCCTGCGCGAGCGACGGCTATGCAGGCCTGCTCGAAGCACCGCCGAAGATCGAGACCGGGAAGAAAGAGGAATTCGCGGCCGGCCGCAGCTTTCGCCGCCTGCGCTTCGCCGGGCAGGAAACCATCGAACTCTCCGGCCCCGAGCCCACGCTGGCGGCCATCAACCGCGAGCTGCGCCGCGACTTCGACACCAGCAAAGACACGATCAAGGAGTACTTCGACAAGCGCCGCGAGTTCCTCGGACGGGTCGGCGTGCCGGCGGAAGACGAGAACACCGCCGATCCGTCCTACTGGACCTCGCAGTGGCTGAGCATCCGCAACTACACCTGGACGGCCGGCACGGGCCGTGCCGGCATCTCGTGGTTCTATCGCACCTGGGACCTGCAGACGGGCAAGCAGGTCGACCTGTGGACATGGTTCGCCTCTCGCCAGCCGTCGCCGAACGCTCCCGGGCCGGGCCCCATCGCCACCAGCGGCGGCTCCATGACGCCGAAACTGCGCCGCTTCCTGTTCCGCCACGCCGGCATCGATCCGTCGAAGGCCGAAGAGAACTGCGAGTTCAACTACAGGCAAGACGCCTATTACGACCTGACTCTGGAAGCCAAGGGCATGCGCTTCGCGCAGCCCGACTTCGGCAACGGCTGCGCGATCGAGATCGAAGTGCCCTACGCCGACCTCGGCCCGGTGCTCACGCCCGCGGGCAAGGCGGCGGTACGACGCATCGTCGAATCGCCGAATTAGCCCCGTAGCCTTGGCTCAGGCTGCCGGCCTGCGCGCCAGCAGCACCTCGATCGCGGCCTCCATCTCGGCGTATTCCCCTTCGCCGAAATGCTGACGCATCACCTGCCCCTTGCTATCGACCAGGTAGAAGGCCGGCCAGTACTGGTTGTTGTAGGCCTTCCAGGTGGTGAAGCTGTTGTCCTGCGCCACCGGATAGTGGATGTTGAAGCGCTCGATCGCGTCCTGCACATTGCGCGTCGACTTCTCGTATGCGAACTCGGGCGAATGCACGCCGATCACCACGAAGCCCTGGTCCTTGTACTTCTCGTACCAGCGCACCACGTGCGGCAGCGTGCGAATGCAGTTGATGCAGGAGTAGGTCCAGAAGTCGACCAGCACCACCTTGCCGGCCAGCCCCTGCATCGTGAGCGGCTGCGAGTTGAGCCATTTGTCGATGCCTGCGAACTCGGGGGCCTTGCCGTAGTCCCGCAGGCCCGGCGAGGCGGCCAGCGCGCTGCGCACCGGCCATCCGCCGCCTGCGACCGCCACGAACGCGGAAGCCCCTGTCGCAAGCGCCGAGAACGCCCTTCTGGACAACATCTTCATGATCGCAAACCTCGTTCGTGTGTCAGACCGACAGCGGTCTGGCGCGATTGTTTGCGGCGCACGCCGTGCGTGCGCATGTGTCACGGCAATTTGAAGTTTGTCCCGGCGGTGTGAAGGCCGCCGGCCTTCAATGCCTCAGAACTTGCCCAGATAGTCCATCTTGCCGATGGGCATGCCCTTGTGGCGCAGCACGTCGTAGGCCGTGGTCACGTGGAAGAAGAAGTTGGGCAGCGCGAACTGCAGCAGGTAGCGCTGAGCGGTGAAATGTGCTTCGCCTTCGCGCGCCTTGATGGTCACGGGGCGCTCTTCCTGGCCGTCGATCTGCGCGCGCTCGACGCTATTCAGGAAGTCCTGCGTCTTCACGATGCGCGCCAGCAGGTCGTCCCAGGTCTTTTCTTCGTCGGGAAAGCTCGGCGCGGTGATGCCCGCGATGCGGGCCGTGCCCAGCTTGCAAGCATCGCTCGCGCGCTGAATCTGGCCGGCCAGCGTGAGCATGTCGGGCGCCAGGCGCGCCTCGACCAGCGTGGCCGGGTCGATGCCGTTGGCCTTGGCATGCGCAAGGCTCTTATCGAGCAGGTGGGTGAGTTGGCCGAGTCCGCGGGTAAAGACGGGCACTGACAGGTCGTACAGAGAGAGCGTCATGGTGTTCGAGGCCTTGTTGTGGTTGGAATCGGCGGCGATTGTCACGCCGCCGCTCCTTCAACGACCGGCCGCCCGAATAAACCCTTCGATCGGCTCCAGTTGTTCGGGCACGTTCAGCGCGGGCGCGTGACCGCAGGCAGGCACTTCAATGACCTGCAGCCTGCCGGCCGCGCCGGGGCCCCGGCGCTCCATCTCCTCGATCACGCCGGGCAGCACCAGGTCGGACTCGGCGCCGCGCAGGCACAGCACTGGCACCTCGACGGCGTCGTAGTGCGGCCAGATCAGGTAGTCGTTGTCGTGCGCGCTGAACTGGCGGACCATGGCCGGGTCGTAGTGCGGCGTGACGCGGCCGTCGGGCAGGCGGCGCGTGGAGCTCTCGGTCAGGCGGCGCCACTGCGCGTCGCTGAGCCAGCCGTAGGGCTTGTAGACGGTGCGGAAGAAAGCCTCCAGCTCGGCCACCGTGTCGAACGCGGGCGGCTGGCCCGCATAGGCACGGATGCGCTCGATGGCGGGCTGGGCCAGTTCGGGCGCGTTGTCGTTCAGCACCAGGCTCGCGATGCGCGCCTTCATGCGCGGCTCGAACAGGCCCGACGCGCAGACGGTGCCGATGGCGCCGCCCATCGAGGTGCCGACCCAGTGCACGCGCCCCAGGCGCAACTCGTCGCACAGCGCATTGGCGATGCGCGCGTAGAACGCGAGCTTGTATTCCTCGTCGGGCAGCGGGCTCCACTGACTCAGGCCGCGGCCGATGGTGTCGGGGCAGATCACGCGGAAGCCGCGCGACGCGAAGTGCTGCGCCAGTTCGTCCATGTCGCGGCAGGTACGCGCCAGGCCATGCCAGGCAATGACCACCGGCGCCTCGGGTGCACCCCATTCGAGCCAATGGACTTCGCGGCCCGCGAGCTGCGCGTAGCGGGAGAGTGGAATGTTGTTGTCGCTCATCGCGCCGCCCTCGCCCGCAGCTTGCCCACGATGCCGGTCGGAAAGTAGTAGACCGACAGCACGAACAGCACGCCCAGCCACAACAACCAGCGATCGGGCGACAGCAGCGCGGCCAGCCACGGCAGCCCGCTCGCAGCCTCGCTACCCAGGCGCAGCAGGTCTTGCAGATAACTCTGCGCCACCACGAACAGCACCGCGCCAATCGCCGCGCCATAGATCGTGCCCATGCCGCCGATCACCACGATCAGCAGCACGTCGATCATGATCTCGAAGCTCAGCGAGGTATCCGGCCCGTTGTAGCGCAGCCAGATCGCAAGCATCGCGCCGGCCAGCGTGGCGAACAGCGCCGACAGCACGGCGGCCGTGGTGCGGTACACCACCACGCGATAGCCGATGGCTTCAGCGCGAAACTCGTTCTCGCGAATGGCCTGCAGCACACGGCCGAAGGGCGAGTTCACGATGCGCAGCAGCGCGAGCACCAGCACCACCGCGGCCACGAACAGCAGGTAGTAGCACAGCAGCCGGCCATCGAGCGAAACGCCGAGGAAAGGCTCTTCCGAGAACTCGAAGCTCGGCGAGATCAGCTCGGGCAGCTTGAAGGTCAGGCCGTCTTCGCCGCCGGTGAAGTCCGACAGCTGCGAGGCCAGCGTCTGGAAGGCCGAGGCCACGGCCAGCGTGATCATCGCGAAGAAAATCGCGCGCACCCGCAGCGAGAACAAGCCGATAGCGAACGAGAGCACCAGCGAGATCGCCAGTGATGCGCCCAGCCCCACCAGCACCGCGCCCCAGCTGGGCCCGAGCCGCGTTGCCGAAATCGCGATGCCGTAGGCCCCGATGCCGAAGAACATGGTGTGCGCAAAGCTCACGATGCCTGTGTAGCCCAGCAGCAGGTCGAAGCTGGCCACCAGCACCACGAACACCAGGATCTTGGCCGCGACGCTCAGCGCCTTCACGCCCGGGAAGATGAACGGCGCGAACGCCAGGGCGATGAACAGCGCCACCAGCAGCAGCGCCAGCAGGCGGCTCTTCGGCATGTCGTTGGAGAGAAGTCGTTTCAGGAACATGTCGTCTTCTTCCTCAACGATTCGCCACGGGGTACACGCCCTGCGGACGCCACAGCAGCACGGCCACCATCAGGAAGATGCTCGCGAACTGCGTAAGCGTGGGCAGCAGGAAGCCGATGTAGTTGGTCATCAGCCCCACCAGCAGCGCGCCAATGAGCGCCCCGCCCGTCGAGCCCAGCCCGCCGATGATGATCACGATGAAGATCAGCACGTTGACCTGCGCGCCCATCTGCGGCACCAGGTTCTGCTGGAACAGCCCCCACATCACGCCGCCCAGGCCAGCCAGTGCGCTGCCCACCACGAACACGCCGACGAACAGCCGGCCGATGCGGTAGCCGAGCGACTCGACCATCTCGCGGTCTTGCACGCCGGCGCGAATGAGCAGGCCGATCTTGGTGCGGCCCAGCGTCCATGCCAGCACACCGAACACGACCACGCCCACAGCCACCGCGAGCAGGCGGTACTTGCTGATGGCCGCGTCGCCGATCAGCAGCGAGCCGCGCAGCGCCTCAGGCAAAGGCAGCGGAATCTGCGCCGGCCCCCAGATCACCTTGATGAGCTCTTCGCCAATGATCATGCCGCCCATCGTGATGAGGATCTGCTTCAAGTGTTGGCCGTACACGGGCCGCACGATGAAGCGCTCGAAGGCCAGGCCCACCGCCCCGGCGACTGCCATCGCGACCAGCATGGCCGGGAACACCGCCACGAGGTTGCGCCACAGTTCGCCCGAACCGGTCCAGTCGCCCATCAGCCCGAGCACGCTGCTCGCCACGAAGGCGCCGAGCGCGATGAACACGCCGTGGCCGAAGTTCAGCACGTCCATCAGCCCGAATACGAGCGTGAGGCCCGAGGCGATGATGAAGATGATCATGCCCATCGCCAGCCCCGCGACCGTGAGCGTGAGCCAGGTCGAGAACGAACCTGTGAGCGGCAGCGCGACGAGCGCGAGGATCGGGGCCAGCAGCAGCGGCCTCCAGTCGAAGTCGAGTTTCTTCATAAAGCCAGTCCGAGCAGCGATTGCTGCAATTGCGCGTCCGCCGAGAACGCCGCCATGGAGCCGCTGTGCACCACGCGGCCGTTGTCCATCACCGCGACGTTGTCGCCCAGGCGTTGGGCGAAGTTGATGTTCTGCTCCACGAGCAGGATGGTCACGCCGCTGCGCTTGAGCTCGGCGAAGGCGTCGATCATGTTGTTGATCATCACGGGCGCAAGGCCCTTGCTGGGCTCGTCGATGATGAGCAGCTCGCGCGGCTCCACGATGGCGCGCGACACGGCCAGCATCTGTTTCTGCCCACCCGAGAGCTTGCCCGCCGGGTGGTTCCAGAACTTCTCGACCGCGGGGAAGAGCTTGAAGATCCACTTCAGGCGCGTGTCGTCGATCTGCGCTGCGTTCTTGGCGCCACGCGCGGCGAGCAGCATGTTCTCCTTCACCGTGAGGTCGGAGAAGATGCCCATGTTCTCGGGCACGTAGGCAATGCCCAGGCCGGCGATCTGCGGCGTGTGCTGCGCGGTGATTTCCCTGTCGCCGAAGCGCACCCTGCCCTGCGACGCGTGCCACAGGCCCATGATGGTTCGCAGCGTGGTCGTCTTGCCCGCGCCGTTGCGGCCCAGCAGCATGGTGAGCTGGCCCTTGGGCACGGCGAGGTCGACGCCATGCAGGATGTGATACGCCCCGATGTGCGTGTGCACGCCTTCGAGCGTCAAAAGATTCTGGGTGCTCATGCGGCCTCCTTCGCGACGCCCAGGTAGGCCTCTTGCACCACCGGCGAGGCAATCACCTCCGCTGGTTCGCCGTCGGCCACCAGCGTGCCGTTGTGCAGCACGATGATGCGGTCCGCGAGTTCACGCACCACGTCCATCTTGTGCTCGACCAGCAGGATGGTCTTGCTCTTGTCCTGCTTGAGCTTGCGGATCAGGTCGAGGATGACGGGCGCCTCGGCCGCGTTCATGCCAGCCGTGGGTTCGTCGAACATGAAGACCTTGGGCTCCAGCGCCATCAGCAACGCCACTTCCAGCTTGCGCTGGTCGCCGTGCGGCAGGCTCGCCACCGTCGCGTGCTCGCGCGATTTCAGCGCCACGTCGGCCAGGATCTGGTCGGCGCGCTCCGTCAGCGCCTTATGGTCGCTCCAGATGCTCCACAGGTTGAGCCCGCGCCGATGCGCGCCCTCGCGCGTGGCCTGCACCGCGAGGCGCACGTTCTCCAGCACCGTGAGGTTCGGGAACAGGTTGGTGAGCTGAAAGGCCCGCCCCAGCCCCGCGTGCGTGCGCGCGGAGGGAGACAGGCCCGACAGCAACTTCCCGTCGAGCGACACCGTGCCCGCGCTCGCCTTGAGCTGGCCCGAGATCAGGTTGAAGTAAGTGGTCTTGCCCGCGCCGTTGGGGCCGACGATGGCCGTCAGCGTGCCCGGCGCAAAAGCGCAGCTCACACTGTTGACGGCCACGTGCCCACCGAAGCGGATGGTCAGATCTCGGGTCTCAAGCATCGTTGTTGGTCATTGCGAATCGAAAAGAGAAACGAAGAGCGGCCTGCCTCAACAGGTGCCGATCACGTAGTAGTTGGGGCCCGTCTGCTTCAGCGTGGTCGTGACGTAGATGTTCCACAGGCCCATCGACTGTCCCGAGCCGTAGGCATAGGTCAGGCCCCACAGTGCATAGGCACGCCCGGCGACGGTGTGCGAATAGTTGCTCGCGGTGTAGCACGTTCCGCCGCCGCCAGAGCCCGCGGTGGTCGCGCCCGTGGCTGCGGTCGACATGGCGCCCTCCACGTTGCTGGCGTCCAGCGCGGCCACGGTCCAGCTGTAGGTGGTGGACGCGGCCAGGCCGGTGTCGGTGTAGCTGGTGGCGGCGACGGGCGCGGCGTTGACCTTGCTGCCGCCGCGGTACACGTTGTAGCCGCTGGCACCCGTCACGCCGGCCCAGCCGATCACCATGCTGCTGCTGGTCGCGCCCGATGTGCCCACGCCGGTGGGCGCGGGCAGGCCGCCGCCGCCCGCAGAACCGGTAACGCGGTCGATCATGGCCTTCATCGCCGCCATCTGCGGGCCCGACTTCTTCGCGTAGTTGGCACTGTCGTAGCCCCACCAGTCCCAGCAGCTGTTGGTGGCTGCCGTGCTGGTCTGCGGGTAGATCAGCACGATGTTGTTGGTGTCGGCCCAACGGTTGTAGCCGGTCTTGCGCACGTACTGGTCGCTCACGTCGGTGTAGTTCTGCTTGCAGCCGTGCAGCACCAGGTGCACGCGGCATGAGGTGGTGGTGCAGGCCTGCGGCACGTAGATCCAGCCGGTGGTGGCCATGCCGTGGCCGGTGACGAACTCCGACTGGTTGAACTCGGTGAAGGTGCCGCCCAGCGTGCCGTTGTTGCGCGGGTTCAGCGGCCCATAGAGCTGCGTGAGGATCTCGCCCGCAAGATCGAAGCCGCAGTTGTTGATGTAAGGCGCCGCAGTGGTGCTGCAGGCGCTGCCGTAGTCGTCGGTGACCATCGCGTGGCCCGCACCGATGTTGTTCTTGTAGACCGTGTTGGCCGCAGGCACGAAGCTCTGGTAGTAGGTCTTCAGGTCGTCCATTACCGCCTGCTTGACGGTGTTGTCGGACGTGCCCGAGAACAGGTACACCTTGGAGCCGCTCATGTTCGACACCGGGTCGACCGCCCCGCTGGCCGCCCAGCTGTTGGTGGTGCTCACGAGCGTCGACACCGGGATGCTGGTGCTGTGCGTCATGCAGCGCCCGGTGGCGTTGACCACCGAGCCTTCGGCGCAATAGAACGGTCCGCCCGCCACCACGCCGGCGCCGCGCTTGAATGTGGCCGAGTACGCCACGTGCAGTTGCACTGCCATGAAGCCGCCGGCCGACAGGCCTGACACGCTCACCTCCGCCGGGTTGGCGCCGAGCGCCGGCAGCGGCACCGCCGCCGTCGCGGCATGCGCCGCCACCGCCATTGCCGCAGCCGCGGCAAGTCCCTTCCAGTTCCATTTCATCGCTGGCATCGCTGTCTCCTTGTGTTGTGGGTATCGAACGCTTGCTTGCAGACTGACGAATCGGCCGTAGGTCGCGGCAGGCTGCGCGGACGCAGGCTGGCGCTTCGCCCGGCGGCCATCCGGGGCGAAAGGGGTGCAGCGCTTCCTCGAGCGCCGCGCGGGTCAGGGGGTGATCGGCGCTGTCGTGTTCAGCGCTTGTTCTTGATCGGGATGTCCATTTCCTCAGGCTTGATCTCGTGCACCAGCTCCGGCACACCCCAGGCGAACGCCGGGTCGACCTTGATCTTGAAGTGGTACATCGACTGCATCGCCTGGTGGTCTTCCTTGCGGAAGGTCATCTTGCCCTTGGGCGTGTCGAAGCTCATGCCTTCCATGGTGCTGATGAGCTTGTTGGTGTTGGTGTCGCCGTTGGTCTTCTTCAGCGCCGTCACCACCGCCATCGCGGCCGAGAAGCCGCCGGCCGTGAAGAAGTCCGGCGGCGTCTTGAACTGCTTGTAGTGCGCCGACACCATGGCCTCGTTCACCGGGTTCTTCGGAATGCCGAAGTAGTAGTACGCCGCGCCTTCCATGCCCGGCAGCGACTTGTAGGCCGCCATGGCCGGCAGGATGTTGCCGCCGGTGGCGATCTCGATGCCGTAGCGCTTCAGGTCAAGGTCGACGATCTTGAACGGGTTGCCCGCGCCAGCCCAGACGATCCAGATGATCTTGCGGCCCGGCTGGTCCTTCAGCTTGTCGATCAGGCGCTGCGCGCCGGCCGTGAAGTCGGTGGTGGTGGGCGGCAGGTACTCCTCATGGACCAGCTTGGCTTTCTTGAGCGCGGCGCCGAAGGCCTTCACGCCGTCGCGGCCGAAAGCGTTGTCCTGCGCCAGCGTGGCGACGGTAACGCCGGCCTTGTCGACGGCCACAGCGTTGGAGATCGCGTCCTGACTCGAATTGCGGCCGGTGCGGAAGATGTACTTGTTCCACTTGTCGCCGGTGATCGAGTCGGCCACCGCGGGCTCGACCAGCAGGATCTTCTTGTATTCCTCGGCCACGGGCAGCATCGCCAGCGCCACGCCCGAAGCGGTCGGGCCCACGGCCAGCGCGGCCTTGTCGTCGGAATAGGCCGCCGCCAGCAGCGACTTGCCGAGGTCGGGCTTGCCCTGGTCGTCCTTCTCGATGACCACGATCTTCTTGCCGTTGACCGTCATCGTGCCGCCGGTGGCGTAGTCCAGGCCCATCATGAAACCGGTCTGGGTCTGCTTGCCGTAGGCCTCCAGCGCGCCCGTCTTGCTGTAGATGTGGGCAATGCGGATTTCGTTGGATTGGGCCCATGCGGGGGCGGCAGCGGCACACGTGGCGAGCGCAGCCAGCGCGACGAGGTGGCGACGATTCATATTCATGTCTCCTGATATTGGTGACTGAATATTGCACAGTTCGTGCCACGCGCCAACTCGTTGATAACAAAGGCTTCTTCACTCGGAAGATGTGCCTTTCGCCTGAATTCAAAACACTTGTATTGCCTGAAATTCAGACAAGTGTATTTTTTGCAGTCAGGGTTTGCCAGAGGTTTGACGCTGCGCGATCCACTGCTCGAACTGGCGCTGCGCCTGCAGCCTGAATTCGTTGCGCGTGTGATTGCAGATGGCATGCGCGAGCCGCCGGTACTTTGGTTTTCGAACGCCGCCCAGGGTCGCGTCGAAAAGATGCTCGATGGTCGCCGAATCGGGCTTGTCGCGCGGTTCTTCGAAATCCATCGGCAAGCCGCACCAGTGACAGTTGGATCCGAAAGACGATCTGAGTGCTTGCACGCTCATGGGTGATACGAAATGGGGTGATGCGATGCCCCCATTCTCGGACCACCCGGATCGCCTACACCGCGAGGCCGATGACGGCACGCGCGGTGTAGCCAGCGCTGGCGTTGCCCGACATCGTGGGCGTCATCGCCGCAATCTGCGCGGCCGTGTTGTCGCCGAAGACGTTGTCGGTGGACAGCGACACCGCCGCCAGGTTGGCCACGCTCGCGCTGTAGCCGGTGACGTTCGGGTAGATCGCATTGCAGACGTCGCTGGGCATGGCCAGCTGCGAGGTGAGCACGGAGTTCTTACCGGTGGTAGCGGCCGACAGGCCGGTGAACACCTCGAAATGCATGTGCGGCCAGCGGCCCGAGTAGCAGGCCGGAAAGATGGTCGTGAAGCTCACCTGCCCCGCGCTGTCGGTGACCTGCACGCCGCGCAGGTAGCTTTCGGCCGACGCCGTGTACAACGAATAGTTGCCGCTGCGGTCGCAGTGCCACAGGTAGATCGCATAGCCCGCCAGCCCGGCGCAGCTGGCGTTGGTGTTCTGCAGCGTCAGCGTGATCGTCAGGGCCACGCCCTGCGCCACGGTGCTCGAACTGATGAAGCTGCTGCGGATGTCGCTTCGCACGATGCCACTGGCGGTGAGCACGTCGGAGGTCGAGCCGGAGGCGGTGTTGGTGCCGTCCGCGGGATAGGGGCCGGAGGTCTCGGCGGGCAACGCGGGGCAGGCACTGCTGCTGGTGCTCGTAGTGGTGCTGGTCGACGTGCTGGAGGTCGTACTCGTGCTGGCGGCCGTGGTGCCCGACGACGCCGCGGCGCTTACGGCGGCAGCGGTCAGCGCACTGGCGCCGCTCGAATCGCTGCCGCCGCCCCCGCCGCAACTGGCCAGCAGCGCCGAGGAAGAAAGCCAGAGCAAAGCTCGGCGACGCTCCAGGAGTTGCGCCTCCATGCGCGGAAGGTCTTCTGCCAGGCTATGGCCGTGGTGTTGCGATTCGGGGTGGGCGCCGAAGGTTTTCATGCGGGGTTTCTTGCAGGTTAAAACCCGCAGCTTCCGCAAGCTGCTTTGCGCGCAAATTTCACCGTGTTGCAGCTTTGTTGCTGAACACGGCCGGCCCGCGGGCCCGGGCGCTTCCTCTTCAGCGGAGCGGATTCGTCATGCGCTCGTACAGCGTCGCGCGCGAAATGCCGAGCAGCCGCGAAGTGGCGAGCTTGTTGCCGCCCGTGCTCGCGAGCGCGGCGGCAATGGCCTTGTGCTCCAGCTCTGCAATCTGCTGGGCCAGCGGCCGCAGCAGCGCTCCCTCTTCGTCGCCCGACAGCTGCATGGCGTCAGGCGGCGCAATCTGGTCGAGCCCAGCTTCTCGCAGGATGCGTTCGAGCTGAACGGCGTCGATACGCTGCGAGTCACTGCGCATGGTCACCTGCTCCAGCACGTTGCGCAGCTCCCGGATGTTGCCGCGCCAGTGCTGGCCCGCGAGCAGAGCGAGCGCGTCGGGCGTGAGCTCGGGCGGTGCCTCGCCGCTGCGCAGCGCCATGTCTTCGCCCAGCGCTTCGACGAGCGCGGGAATATCCGCGCGCCGCTCGCGCAATGGCGGCACGCGCAGCGGCAGCACATTGAGGCGGTAGTAGAGGTCTTCGCGGAACTGCCCGCGCCGCACCAGCTCGGGCAGGTCGCGCGAGGTGGCGGCGATCACACGCGCGTCGAAGGGCACGAGCTTGTTGGAGCCCAGCGGCTCGATCTCGCCTTCCTGCAACGCGCGCAGCAGCTTGGCCTGCAGGCCGAGCGGCATGTCGCCGATCTCGTCGAGGAAAAGGCTGCCGCCGTCGGCCAGCTTGAATTTGCCTTCGCGACCCTTGCGGTCGGCACCGGTGAAGGCGCCGGGCGCGAAGCCGAAGAACTCGGCTTCGAGCAGCGTGTCGGGCACGGCCGCGATGTTGACGCTGACAAACTGCCCCTTCGCGCGCGCAGACGAGGCATGAATCGCATGCGCCAGCAGCTCCTTGCCAGTGCCGGTTTCGCCCAGCAGTAGAACCGGACTGGCCGATTGCGCCGCGCGGCGCGCGTGCCGCTTCACTTCCACCGCCGCCGGGCTGCTGCCGATGAAGCTCGCAAAGGTGTACTTGGAACGGCGCTGGCCGTCGGGCGCGTGCTGGTACAGCGGGTTGTTGCGCTGGCTCGCGAGCTCGCGCCGCGCATCGTCGAGGTCGCGCTGCAGCAGCGCGAACTTGCTGATGAGCGGCTGCAGCGTGGTCTCGGGCTGGTCGAACAGCACGATGCCGATGGCACCGATCACGTCTCCCATTCCTCCTTCGCCGCCCCCGCGTTCTTCGCGCAATGGGATGCGGCTGACCACGAAGGTGCCGGCCTTGTTGGTGAGCAGGTCGATCAATATCGGCTCGCCGGTCTCGAGCACGCGCCGCATCTGCGTGTTGGGAATCACGTCTTCCACCATGTGCCCCATGAACTGGTCGATGGAAGAAAAGCCCAGCGCCGGCAGGAAGCGCCGGTAGCCTTCATTCACCCACACGATGCGCCCGCTGCTGTCCACGAGGAACATGCCCTGGCTGATGCTTGAAAACAAATGAAACATCGAGCGCGCGGCCAGCGCGAGGATCCCTTCGGCATCGAGGGGCAATGTGGGCGGTGCGGTGGGGGCGGCAGGCATGGCGCGAATCGTAGCGCGCATCAAACCGCAACAAATCGGGCATCAAATGCCTTCAGGAAATGCTCAGAATCCGGCCCCAGGACAAAACCCTTCAGCAAACCTTAAGTAAATCAATCGTTTGATTTCATGCGTGGTGTAATGCCGGGCATGAACGCGAGAGACCCGATTACCCAGGCCCCGCGCCGCGCACCGCGCAGCGATGGCGCCGAGGCACGCCACCGGCTGCTCCACACCGCACTGCGGCTGTTCGCGCAAAAGGGGTTTTCCAAGACCTCCACGCGTGAGATCGCCCGCGAGGCCGAAGTCAACATCTCGGCCATCAGCTACTACTTCGGTGACAAGGAAGGGCTGTACACGGCCACCTTCTGCGAGCCGATGGGCGGCGACTCCAGCGACCTGATCGTCGCCTGCAACGCGCCCGGCCAGTCGCTCGAAACCACGCTGCGCCTGTGCATGGTGTCCATGATCGACCCGCTCAAGCAGGGCGAGATCGTGCGGCAATGCATCCAGCTGCACATGCGCGAGATGCTGGAGCCCACCAGCCGCTGGGCCGAGGAGCTGGAGCGCGACATCAAGGGCCCGCACCGCGCCATTGCCGACCTGCTGTGCCGCCACCTGAAGGTGGAACGGGCCGACGACGACATCCACCGCCTGACCTTCGCGATCACCGGGCTGTCGATGCAGCTCTACGTGAGCCAGGATTTCATCGAGGCCATCCGCCCTTCGCTGCTGCGCACGCCGCGCGCCATCGACACCTGGGCCGACCGCCTCACGGGCTATGCGCTGGCGCTGGTGGAAGCCGAAGCGGCCCGCCGCCGCGCCGAGAGAAAGCTGAAGAAATGATGAGAAGACTCCGACTGAAATTGATCGTCACTCTCTGCCTGGGCATCGGCCTGGCAGGCTGCTCGTTGACACGCCCGCCGACACAGGTGGAAGCGCCCGTCCCCGCGCAATGGCACGCTCCCCTGCCCCATGGCGGCTCGCTCGCGTCGCTGGCCGACTGGTGGCGCCAGCTCGACGATCCGCTGCTGGTCGAGCTGATCGCCGCCGCCGAGGCTGCGAGCCCCAACGTCGCCAGCGCCGCGGCGCGCGTGGCCGAAGCGCGCTCCACGCGCGTGCAGGCCGGCGCCGCGCTGCTGCCGAGCCTGGACGGCACGGCATCGGCCAGCCGCGGCACCTCGGGCTTTTCTTCCAGCAGCAGTTCGAGCAGCAGCCTCTCTGCCAGCACGCCAATCACCACGCTTCAGGCCGGCCTGCAGTCGAAGTGGGAAGTCGATCTGTTCGGCCGCCTGCGCGCTGACCGCGACTCCGCCGAAGCCAAGCAGAACAGCGCCAACGCCAAGTGGCACGACGCCCGCGTGGCGGTGGCAGCCGAAACGGCCAACGCCTATTTTTCAGAGCGCGCCTGCCAGCAGCAACTGCGCGTGTCCGAAGCGGACGCGCGTTCGCGCTCGGAAACCGCGCGGCTCAACGACCTCTCCGCGAAGGCCGGCTTCACCGCGCCGGCCGATGCCGCGCTGGCGCGCGCCAGCGCCTCCGACGCCTCGGGCCGGCTCACGCAGCAGCGTGCCCAGTGCGCGGTGCAGCGCAAGGCGCTGGTGGCGCTCAGCGGCATCGACGAAACCACGCTCGAACAGAAGCTCGCCGCCTCGCCCGCGCAGCGCGCGCTGCCGGTCGTGGGCAGCATCGCCAGCGTGCCGGCCGAGGCGATCTCGCAGCGGCCCGATGTGTACTCGGCCGAACTCGGCGTGGCCTCGGCCAGCGCCGACGTGGGCTCGGCCGAGGCCGAGCGCTACCCCAAGCTCACGGTGTCGGGCTCCATCGGGCGCACGCAGTACCGCGTCGATGGCCTGCGCCAGTCGCTCGAGACCTGGACGGTGGGCCCGATCTCGCTGACCGTGCCGCTGCTCGACGGCGGCTCGCGCAAGGCGAACATCGATGCAGCCAAGGCGCGCTACGCCGAAGCCGTGTCGCTCTACCGCTCCAACGTGCGGCAGGCCGTGCGCGAAGTCGAGGAAGCGCTGGTCAACCTCGACGCCACCGACGCCCGCACCACCGATGCCGACGCCGCGGTGAAGAACTACCAGGCCTCCTTCGACGCCACGCAGGCCCGCTACAGCAGCGGCCTCGCAAGCCTGTTCGAGCTGGAAGACTCGCGCCGCACGCTGTTCACCGCGCAGACCGCGCGCGTCACGCTGCAGCGCGAGCGCACCGAGGCATGGGTTGCGCTGTACCGCTCGATGGGCGGCGGCTGGAACCGCCAGTCGGCCTCGGCCCCATCTTCCGAATCGTCCTCACTGACCTCCACCCCGGCCACCAAGGTCGCGACGTCGCCATGAAATCAATGAAGCGTTCCACCCTCGTCATCGCGCTGATTGCGCTGGTCGTCGTCATCGCGGCGATCTTCTTCATGACGCGCGGCAAGCCGTCGGACAAGTCGGCCGATCCTGCCGCAGCAGCCAAGACCAAGGACGGCGCCCACTCGCCCAAGCCCGCGCTGACCGTCACCGTCGCCAAGCCCGAAGCCACCGAGCTGATGCTCACGCTCGCAGCCAACGGCAACGTGGCCGCCTGGCAGGAGGCCGTGGTCGGCTCCGAGTCCAACGGCCTGAAGCTGGCCGAGGTGCGCGTGAACGTGGGCGACCTGGTCAAGAAGGGCCAGGTGCTCGCGGTGTTCTCGCCCGAGACGGTGCAGGCCGACATTGCGCAATCGCGCGCCTCCCTGGCCGAAGCCCGCGCCACCGCTGCCGACGCCGCAGGCAATGCCGCACGCGCCCGCACGCTGCAGGCCACCGGCGCACTGAGCCAGCAGCAGATCAACCAGTACCAGACCACCGAGCAGACCGCCAAGGCACGCGTCGAGGCAGCCGAGGCCGTGCTGGCCGCGCAGCAGGTGCGCGGGCGCAACACGCAGGTGCTGGCGCCCGACGACGGCGTGATCTCGGCACGCACCGCCACGGTGGGCAGCGTGGTGTCGGCCGGCACCGAGCTATTCCGGCTGATCCGCCAGGGCCGGCTCGAATGGCGCGCCGAAGTGACCTCGGCCGAACTCAGCCGCGTCGCGGTCGGCACCACCGCCTTCGTGGTGAGTGCCAGCGGCGCACAGGTGCGCGGCAAGGTTCGCAGCATCGCGCCCACGGTCGATCCGCAGACGCGCGCAGCGCTGGTGTACGTCGACCTGCCCAACGTGCAGCAGAACACCGGCATCAAGGCCGGCATGTTCGCGCGCGGCGACTTCGAGCTGGGCCGCAGCACCGCGCCGACGGTGCCACAGGCCTCCATCGTGCCGCGCGACGGCTTCAACAACGTCTTTCTGCTGAAGCCCGACAACAAGGTGACCCAGCTGAAGGTGCAGATCGGCCGGCGCCTGAACGACCGCATCGAGATCACCAGCGCGCTGCCCGACGGCGCCCAGGTGATCGTGCAAGGCGCGGGCTTCCTCAACGACGGCGACCTGGTGCGCGTGGTGGATGCACCCGCATCCGCGGCGCAGCCGGCCAGGTCTGCGGCCTCCGCTGCCGCGGCCAAGTAAGCAATTCAAAGGAACACGCCCATGAACGTTTCCGCCTGGTCCATACGCAACCCGATTCCGGCGGTGATGCTGTTCGTGCTGCTCACCTTCGGTGGGTTGCTGTCGTTCAACGCGATGAAGGTGCAGAACTTTCCGGACATCGACCTGCCGACCGTGACGGTCTCGGCGTCGCTGCCCGGCGCCGCGCCTTCGCAGCTTGAGACCGACGTCGCGCGCAAGCTCGAGAACTCCATTGCCACGGTGCAGGGCCTGAAGCACATCACCACCAAGGTGCAGGACGGCGCCGCCACGCTGATCGTCGAATTCCGCCTCGAGAAGCCGGTGCAGGAAGCCGTGGACGACGTGCGCTCCGCGGTGCAGCGCGTGCGCGCCGACCTGCCGGCCGACGTGCGCGACCCGGTCGTCACCAAGCTCGACTTCGCGGCCCAGCCGGTGCTGGCCTTCACCATTGCCTCGTCGGCCATGGACAGCGAGGCACTGAGCTGGTTCGTCGACAACGACGTCACCAAGAAGCTGCTCGCGCTGCCCGGCGTGGGCGCGGTGAACCGCGTGGGCGGCGTCACGCGCCAGGTGCACATCGACCTCGACCCGAGCAAGCTGCAGGCGCTGGGCGCCTCGGCGGCCGACATCTCGCGCCAGCTGCGCCAGGTGCAGACCGAAAGCGCTGGGGGCCGTTTCGACCTTGGCGGCAGCGAACAGCCGGTGCGCACCATGGCCACCGTGAAGTCGGCCGACCAGCTCGCCGACATGCAGATCGTGCTGACCGACGGCCGGCGCATCCGCCTCGACCAGGTGGCGCGCGTGAGCGACACCATCGCCGAGCCGCGCGCGGCCGCGCTGCTCAACGGCAAGCCGGTGGTGGGCTTCGAAGTGGCGCGCAGCCGCGGCGCCAGCGAAGTGGAAGTGGGCCACGCGGTGCAGAAGGCGCTGGCCGACATGCGCGCGCAGCGCCCCGACATCGAGCTGACCGAGGCCTTCAACTTCGTCGACCCGGTGGAAGAGGAATACAACGGCTCGCTGCACCTGCTGTACGAGGGCGCCATCCTCGCGGTGATCGTGGTGTGGCTGTTCCTGCGCGACTGGCGCGCGACCTTTGTCTCGGCGATTGCGCTGCCGATGTCGGTGATTCCGGCGTTCATCGGCATGCACCTTCTGGGCTTCTCGGTCAACGTGATCTCGCTGCTCGCGCTGTCGCTGGTGGTCGGCATATTGGTGGACGACGCGATCGTGGAGGTCGAGAACATCGTGCGCCACCTGCGCATGGGCAAGTCGCCCTACCAGGCGGCCATGGAGGCGGCGGATGAAATCGGCCTGGCCGTGATCGCCACCACCTTCACGCTGATCGCGGTGTTCCTGCCCACGGCCTTCATGAGCGGCGTGGCCGGCAAGTTCTTCAAGCAGTTCGGCTGGACGGCCTCGCTCGCGGTGTTCGCCTCGCTGGTGGTCGCGCGGGTGCTCACGCCCATGATGGCGGCCTACATCCTGAAGCCCGTCGTTGGCGCCGAGAAGGAACCCGGCTGGCTGCGCTGGTACATGCGCGCGGTGACGTGGAGCACGCACAACCGCTTCAAGACGATGGTGCTGGCCACCCTCTTCTTCTTCGGCTCGCTGGCGATGATCCCGCTGCTCAAGACCGGCTTCATTCCGCCGGACGACAACTCGCAGACGCAGATCTACCTGTCGCTCGCACCCGGCTCCACGCTGGCGCAAACCACCGCGGCCGCCGAGGAAACCCGCAACCGCGTGATGCAGATCAACCACGTGAAGAGCGTCTACACCACGGTGGCCGGCGGCAGTGCGGGCGGCGACCCGTTCGCGAACTTCGGCACGCCCGAGACGCGCAAGGCCACGCTCACCATCAAGCTCGATGAGCGCGGCGACCGGCCGCGCAAGCAGGTGATCGAAAACCAGATTCGCGCCGCACTCGAAACGCTGCCCGGCGTGCGCAGCACCGTGGGCCTCGGCGGCTCGGGCGAGAAGTACATCCTGGCGCTGACCGGCGAAGACCCGGTGGCGCTGGCCAGCGCCGCCAGCGCGGTCGAGAAAGACCTGCGCACCATTCCTGGCCTGGGCAACATCACTTCCACCGCGAGCCTGATCCGCCCCGAGATTGCGGTGCGCCCCGACTTCGCACGCGCCGCCGACCTGGGCGTGACCAGCTCCGCCATTGCCGAAACGTTGCGCGTGGCCACGCTGGGCGACTACGACCAGTCGCTGGCCAAGCTCAACCTCGCGCAGCGGCAGGTGCCGATCGTGGTGAAGCTGGAAGACTCGGCGCGAAAAGACATCGACCTGCTCGGACGCCTGGCAGTGCCAGGCACGCGCGGGCCGGTCATGCTGAACCAGGTGGCTTCGCTCACGATGGAAGGCGGCCCGGCCGTCATCGACCGCTACGACCGCTCGCGCAACGTGAACTTCGAGATCGAGCTGTCGGGCGTGGGCCTGGGCGACGCCAAGGATGCGGTGACGAAGCTGCCGTCGATCGTGAACCTGCCACCGGGCGTGCGCATCGCCGAGATAGGCGACGCGGAAGTCATGACCGAGCTGTTCGCCAGCTTCGGGCTCGCGATGCTGACGGGCGTGCTGTGCATCTACATCGTGCTGGTGCTGCTGTTCAAGGACTTCCTGCACCCGGTCACCATCTTGTGCGCACTGCCGCTGGCCCTGGGCGGTGCATTCGTGGGGCTGCTGATCGGGCAGAAGGCGCTGTCGATGCCCTCGCTGATCGGGCTCATCATGCTGATGGGCATTGCCACCAAGAACTCGATTCTTCTGGTGGAGTACGCCATCGTCGCGCGCCGCGACCACGGCATGAGCCGCTGGGACGCGCTGCGCGACGCCTGCCACAAGCGCGCGCGGCCCATCATCATGACTACGCTCGCCATGGGCGCGGGCATGCTGCCGATCGCGGTCGGCTTCGGCGCGGCAGATTCGAGCTTCCGCTCTCCGATGGCGATGGCGGTGATCGGGGGGCTGATCACCTCGACGGTGCTGAGCCTGCTGGTTGTGCCTGCCGTGTTCACCTACATCGACGACATCGAGCACTGGATTCGTCGCACCGTGCGCAAGCTGCGCGGGCAGCCGGCGGATCCGCATATCGACGACGACCTGGTCGAGACGCCTGCGGCGGGGCGGTAAGGCGCCCCGGCGGAAATAAAAAAAGCTGCGGCATTGCCGCAGCTTTTTTTTCGTGCCCCAAGGCGGCTCAGCGGATCAGGCGTCCAGCTGTGCCAGCCGCTTCAGCTTGCGTTCGCTCATGCGCTTGGCCAGGCGCGGAAGCACCAGCACGGCCACCACGATGACGACCAGCGCGATCGACATCGGGCGCTGGAAGAACACCACTGCGCTGCCCTCGCCGATCGACATGGCGTTGCGCAGTTGCGCTTCGGCAAGCGGGCCGAGGATCATGCCGACCACCACGGGCGCGGTCGGAAAGTCGAAGCGACGCATCACCACGCCCAGCAGGCCGATGGCGTACAGCAGGAACAGGTCGAACCCGCTCTGGCGCATGCCGTAGGCACCCACCGTCGCGAAGATCAGGATGCCGGCGTAGAGCTGGGGCTTCGGAATCTTCAGCAGCTTGACCCAGAGGCCGACCATCGGCAGGTTCAGCACCAGCAGCATCACGTTGCCGATGTAGAGCGAGGCGATCAGCGCCCACACCAGCGCGGCCGAGGTGGTGAAGAGTTGCGGGCCCGGCTGGATGCCGTAGTTCTGGAACGCGCCCAGCAGGATGGCGGTGGTGTTCGAGGTCGGAATGCCGAGCGTGAGCAGCGGAATCAACGCGGCCGTCACCGTGGCGTTGTTGGCGGCCTCGGGGCCGGCCACGCCTTCGATGGCGCCGGTGGTGCCGAACTCGGCCTTGGCGTCCTTGTCCTTGGCGAGCTTCTTTTCCATCGCATAGCTCAGGAAAGTCGGAATCTCGGTGCCGCCGGCCGGAATGCAGCCAAAGGGCGTGCCGATGGCGGTGCCGCGCAGCCAGGCGGGAATGGATCGCCTCCAGTCGCGCTTGGTCATGTGCACGCGGCTGAGCTTGTTCTGGCCCTCGACCACCTTGCCTTCATACAGCACGGCGTACAGCACTTCGGCCACGGCGAACAGGCCCACGGCCACCAGCACGATCTCGATACCGTCGAGCAGCTCGGGCACGCCGCCGGTGTAGCGGCCCTGGCCCGAGATCTGGTCGAGCCCGACGCAGCCGGCCGCCAGGCCGACGAACAGCGCCGTCATGCCGCGCAGCGTGCTCTTGCCGAGCACCGCGCTCACGGTGGTGAAGGCCAGCAGCATGAGCAGGAAGTACTCGGGCGGGCCGAGCTTGACCGCAAACTCGGCCACAAAGGGCGCGAACAGCGTGACGATGACGGTGGCAATGGTGCCGGCCACGAAAGAGCCGATGGCGGCCGTTGCGAGCGCCGCGCCCGCCCTTCCGCTCTTGGCCATCTTGTTGCCCTCCATCGCCGTCACCATGCTGGCGGTTTCGCCGGGCGTGTTCAGCAGGATGGAGGTGGTCGAGCCGCCGTACATGGCGCCGTAGTAGATGCCCGAGAAGAAGATCATCGAGGCCGTGATGTCGACCTTGCCGGTGATGGGCAGCAGCATGGCCACCGCCACGGCCGGGCCGATGCCGGGTAGCACGCCCACGGCCGTGCCCAGGGCGCAGCCGACGAGGCACCAGAGCAGATTGATCGGGGTGATCGCCGTGGCGAAACCCGCCATGAGTGCGTTGAAGATTTCCATGTCAGAACCACCCGGTGGAAGTGAGGCCAGGCAGGTTGATGGCCAGGAATTGCGTGAACATCCAGAACACAGGAGCCGCGATCAGCGCGCCGGTGACGATGTCGATGAGCCAGGTGCGCGGTGAGTTGACGCCGCCCTGTCCGCTAGCGCGCCGCAGGCCCTGCACGGCCAGCAGGTAGCACAGCGTGCAGCTCACGATGAAGCCGAGCGTGGTGATGAGCGCCGCGTTGAGCAGCAGCCCCGCCGACACCCAGACAAAGCCGGGCCAGTAGGCATGCTCCGCGCCCGAGGGCGCATCGAGCTCGCGGAAGCCGCCGGTGCGTGCCTCCCACAGGATCCACCCGCCGCACAGCACGAGCACCACGGACACCAGCCAGGGCAGGAAGTTGGGGCCGACGCCGCCGTAGCCGGCTTCGGAAGAAATGCCGATGGCGCCGAAGGCCAGCGCCAGGCCGGTCAGCAGCACGCCGACACCGACCAGGGTTTGCGGCCACGTGGCTGCGGGTTGCGCAGGGGCCGAGGATTCTGGAGTTGTCATTTTTTTGTCCTGGGGTGGGAGTACGGGTGCCCCTTCCAGAAACACCGCGGAACCGGCTTTGCCGGGCCGCAGGTGTTGCCCCCGGGTAGGGGGTTGGCGCGCGCGACACGAAGTGCGCGCAGCCTGGGGGCGAGCCGATTTCAGACCATGCCGGATTTCGTCATGATGGCGCGCAGGCTGGCGAAGTCGTCGTCGACGAACTTGGCAAAAGCTTCGCCCGACAGCACGGCCGGCGTCCAGTCGTTCTTCTTGAGCGATTCGGCCCACGACGAGCTCTTCATGGCGGCCAGCACCATGTCGGTCAGCGCCTTGCGCTGCTCGGCCGAGATGCCGGGGGCGCCGTACACGCCGCGCCAGTTGCCGATTTCGACGTCGATGCCCTGCTCCTTCAGCGTGGGCACGTTGATGCCCGGCAGGCGCTGCGCGGAGGTGACGGCAATGGCCTTCATCTTGCCGGCGGCGATGTATTCGGCGAATTCGCTGTAGCCGCTGCCGCCGACGGTGACGTTGCCGCCCAGGATGGCAGCGGTGGCTTCACCGCCTCCGCGGAATGCCACATAGTTGATCTTGGAAGGATCGGCGCCCACCTTCTGCGCGATCATGGCCGCGGCGATGTGCTCGGTGGACCCGCGCGAACCGCCGCCCCACTTCACGCTGCCCGGGTCCTTCTTGAGCTGGTCGACCACGTCCTTCATGGTCTTGAGTGGCGAATTGGCCGGCAGCACGAACACGTTGTATTCGGTGGTCAGGCGCGCAATGGGCGTGGCCTGCTCGAGCTTGACCGGCGGCTTGCCGGTGATGATGCCGCCCAGCATGACCGAGCCCATGACCATCAGGGCGTTTGCGTCGCCCTTGGAACCGTTCACGAACTGGGCCAGGCCCAGTGCGCCGGCAGCGCCGCCCTTGTTGTCGTAGGTGACGGTGTCGGCCACCTTGGCGTCGCTCAGCGCCTTGCCCAGCGCACGGCCGGTGGTGTCCCAGCCGCCGCCCGGGTTGGCGGGGATCATCATCTTGACGTTGGCTGCAGCACGTGCCGAGAGCGGCAGCGCTCCGGCGGCGGCCAGTGCGGCCAAAGACTTCAGAAAGGTGTCGCGACGCATGCGTGTCTCCTGGAATTGAAAGGAACTTGAAAGGAAGCTGACTTTTAGCTGAGCGCTATCATGCGCCGCCCTGCTGTCAGTTGGCTGTCCGCCAGACTGGGGAAAACACCAAAGTAAACACGCCCGCCGCCACCGTATGAAGCTGCTGCTGGTCGAAGACGACCCCTCGATGCAAATCACCCTGCAGCGAACCCTCGGGCGCCGCCGGATCGACGTGCGCGTCTGCGGCGACGGGGCCGAAGCCGTGGCCCAGTGGCGCGCCATCGAGCCCGATGTGGTTGCCCTGGACCTGAGCCTGCCCAACCTCGACGGCCTGCAGGTGCTGGCCCAGGCACGCGCCGAGGGCCTGCGCACGCCGGTGCTGCTGCTGACGGCGCGCGGTACGGTCGGCGACCGCATCGTCGGCCTGAACGCCGGTGCCGACGACTACCTGCCCAAGCCCTTCGACCTCGACGAACTCGAAGCCCGCATTCGCGCGCTGCGCCGGCGCAGCCACGGCGTTGCCGGACCGGACGCGGGGCTCAACCCGCAGGAGATAGGCGGGCTGCGCTTCGAGCCCGACAACGGCGCCATCTACAACCGCGCCGAACTGCTCGAACTCACGCCGCGCGAGCTGGCGCTGCTGAAGGCACTGATGATGAAGCCGGGCCACGCCGTGACCAAGGAGCGCCTGTTCGAGCTGGTGTTTCCGGGCGAGACCGAGGTGCAGTACGAGGCTATCGAGGTGGTGGTGTACCGCCTGCGCAAGAAGCTCGCGGGCACCGGCGCGGTGCTGATGACCATGCGCGGCCTCGGCTATTTATTGCGCCCCGAGGCATGACCCGCGTCTCCTCGCTTCGTGCGCGGCTGCTGCTCGGCATCCTCGCGCCGATTGCCGTGTTCATCGTGATCAACAGCGTGAGCCTGTACCGCCAGAGCCTCGCGGCCGCCACCACGGCCTACGACCGTACGCTGCTCGCCTCGGCCAAGACCATCGGCGAACAGCTCGACGTGGAGGGCTACGACGACCTGGCGCAGCTGCGGGCCATCGTGCCCTATTCCGCGCTCGAGGCCTTCGAGGCCGACAACCGCAGCCGGCTGTTCTACCGGGTCTCGGCGCTCGACGGTGAAATGATCTCGGGCTTTGCCGAGCTGCCGTTCTGGCGCGGCCGCATTCCGGACCGCAGCGCGTACGCAGCGCTGGTCGACTTCTACGACGCGCAGTTCCGCAACCAGCCGGTGCGCGTCGCGGTGCTGCTGCAGCCTGTAGCAAGCGCAACCGGCCGCGGCATGGCCGTGGTGCAGGTGGCCGAGACGCTGGAGCTGCGCGAGACACTGGTGCGCAAGCTGCTGATCGACACGCTGTGGCGCCAGCTGCTGCTGATGGGCGTGATCGCGCTGGTCACCGTGTTCGTGGTGCAGCGCGCCACGCGGTCGGTGCGCGAGCTTGGCGAAGCCATCGAGAAGCGCCAGGCCGACGACCTCTCGCCCATCGACGCGCCCGACGCGCCGCGCGAGCTGCGGCCGCTGATCGACGCCACCACGCAGGTCATGGGCCGGCTGCAGCAGCTGCTCGACCACCAGAAGCGCTTCGTACGCGACAGCGCCCACCAGCTGCGCACGCCGCTGGCCGTGCTGAAGGCGCAGGTGCAGTCGGCGCAGCGCGGCGACGTGGCGCCCGAGCAGGCGCTGGGCGAGATCAGCCACACGGTGGAGCGCGCGACCACGCTGGCCAACCAGATGCTGTCGCTCGCCAAGGTGGAGCAACTGCGCCAGCAGCCGGAGTCGGTAACGCTCGACTTCGGCGAGGTGGCCCGGCAGATCGCGCTCGACCTGTCGCCGCTGGTGGCCGACAAGGCGCTCGACTTCGAACTCGCCATCGACGAGCCCGTGCCGGTGCAGGCCCATCACTGGATGCTGCAGGAGCTCACGCGCAACCTGCTGCACAACGCGATCAAGCAGAGCCCCGCGGGCGCTGCGCTGTCGGTCTCGCTGCGCTCCGAAGGCGGGGACGCGGTGCTCACGGTGCGCGACAGCGGCCCCGGCATCTCGCCCGAGCTGCGGCAGCGCCTGTTCGCGCCCTTCTCCGCCGGCAGCACGTCGAGCGGCTCGGGGCTGGGGCTGGCGATCTGCCGCGAGATCGTGCTGGCGCTCGGCGGGCGCATCAGCCTCGACAACCGCAGTGCGCCGGCCGGAGAGGATGGCGCCGAACAGGTGATCGGGCTCGACGCCGTCGTGCGCCTGCCGCTGTCGTCGGTGCCACTCTCGCGGCACAATTCCTGAAATCCACTTCCGACACTCCATGGACCGTCTGCGCATCGACAAATGGCTCTGGGCCGCCCGCTTCTTCAAGACGCGCTCGCTGGCCGCGGAGGAAATCGGCAAGAACCGCGTGCAGGTGAACGGCGACGTCGCCAAGGCCTCGCGCGAGGTCAAGGCGGGCGACACCGTGGCCATGCGCATGGGCCCGCTGACGCGGACCGTGAAGGTGCTCGGCCTCAGCGGCCAGCGCGGACCGGCACCGGTCGCGCAGCAGCTCTACGAGGAAACAGCCGAAAGCGTGGCGGCGCAGGCCGCCTTCCGGGAGCTGCGCCGCATGGGCAGCGAACCGGCGCTGGCCATCGAGCAGGGCCGCCCCACCAAGCGCGACCGGCGCGATCTCGACGGCGCAGTGCGCCAGCATGCCGATTGGGACAACCGCTGGAGCGCCTCGCTGCCCCCTGAAGACGACGACCGCTGACGACCATCCGTCGGGTCGATCGCTTACGCTGTCGGCTTCGTTGTTCTTCACGGAGTCCCGCTTCATGGCCAGCTTCAAGAAATACCGCGTCGGCGGCAAGTTCAAGCTCTCGCACATCGACCCCGGCGACACGCCCTTCTGCGAGGGCGACGAAGCCTCTCAGCGCGCCGAAGTCGATGCGCTGGCCGTCGAGCTCGACGAGCTGCAGGACCTGCTGCACGCCGAGGGACGGCGCAAGCTGCTGCTGGTGCTGCAAGGCATGGACACCAGCGGCAAGGACGGCACCGTGCGCTGGGTGTTCTCGCGCACCTCGCCGCTGGGTGTGCGCGTATCAGCCTTCAAGGCGCCGACCGTGGACGAACGCGCGCGCGACTACCTCTGGCGCTGCCACGCCGTCGTGCCGCGCACCGGGGAGGTCATGGTGTGGAACCGCAGCCACTACGAAGACGTGCTGGTGCCCGTGGTCGAGGGCTGGATCGACAAGGCCGAGGCGAAGCGCCGCTACGCGCAGATCAACGACTTCGAGCGCCTGCTCACCGAGACAGGCACGGTGGTGGTCAAGTGCATGCTCCACATCGACAAGGACGAGCAGCGTGAACGCCTGCAGGCCCGCATCGACACGCCCGGCAAGCAATGGAAGTTCAGCATGGACGACCTGGAGGTGCGCACCAAGTGGAGCGCCTACCAGCAGGCCTACCAGAACGCGCTGGGCGCCACCTCGACCGACCATGCGCCGTGGTACGTGGTGCCAGCCAACAGCAAGCGGCACCGCAACGTGATGATCGCGCAGCTGCTGGTGAAGACGATGCGTCAGATGAAGCTCAAGGCTCCGCCGCCGGACCCGGCGCTCAAGGGAATGATCGTCAAGTGAGCGACAGCTGAGCAGGCAGGGCCCTCGCGGGCCCATCGAAAGCTCAGGAACGGCGGATCAACGCCTGCGCCAGCACGCGGCACTTGCCGAACTCGCAGCGCACCGCCCAGGTTCCGCCGTTGTCACAAGGCACGTTGTAGGTTTCGTAGCCGGGGCCCTTGGCCGTGAGTTCGGCGCGCGGCTGAAGGTTGCAGCGGCTGGCCTTGGCCAGCGTTTCGACGTTGTAGGTATCGACGCCGGTGCGGCGCGGCTTCATGACGACGCCGGGGTCGAAGGTGTTGCCATAGAACGAGTCGCGCACGTTGGGGTCGAGGTTGCGATAGCCGCGCTTGGCCATGCAATGCACGATGGCGATCTGCTGGTGCTCGGCAATCAGCTCCGAGTCGGGACGGCCGTTCCAGTCGATGACGGCGGCGGTGATGCCGGTGTACGACGCCGCGGCGACGATGCCCTGCCCGTACACCGTGATCAGGCCAACGCCCAGCGCGCCCCACATGGCGTCGCCGGTTTCGCTGCGCGCCGTGATGCGGTTCGATGCCGTGCGGCATTCGGCCACGTCGTTGTCGTAGCGGACCTTGTCCACGCCCTCCATGGCGACCATGGGCACATAGGAAGTGCCCCTGCCCGTTCCGGGCTCGGTGGGTGTAGTCGGTGCGCTGGCGCAACCGGCCAGGGCCACGGCAGCGAACGCAATGCTCAGCAGCAGCTTCATGCAATCCCTCGTCTTCTTCGCGATAGTTGCGGGGATTTAACCATACATATAGTTACTCTTGAACCGCATTTGTCGTGAATGCACTACGGCCGACCTGGATCAGTGGGGCCATACCGAGAAGCCCTGTGCGAGCAACATCGCGCGCATGGTTACAGAATGAGAAAATAGGTTACATAAGCGCTGCCGCATCAGCTTTGGGCGCGACTCATCCGAACACCCCTTGAACTACCGTCCCGCACCCTTCTTCGCCAACGTGGTGCTCGTCCTGTCGATGGCACTGCTGGGTGCCATCGGTGCCTTCCTGGGCGGGACGGCCGGCCTGCAGCAGTCCGACTCGCTGCTGCACCTGACGCGCGCCGACTGGCAGGTCGATGAAGCCCCGGGCTTCAGCACTCCGCCGTTGAAGCAGGACAGCGGCGCCCTGCCGGACACCTGGAAGCGGGTCGAACTGCCCCTGGCCCTTCCCATCGCGCTGCTGCGCCAGGCGGAGGCCTCCTCCACCAGGACGACGCGCACGACCTGGATCAGGCTGTCCACGCGCGGCCTGCCGCCCGACGCCGGGCCGCTGGCGTTGTACGGCATCCGGATCAAGACCGATGGCACCATCGCGGTCTATGCCGACGGGCAACTGGTCCATCGCGCGCAGCAGTCGGGTCCGTTGTGGAACAGCACCCGCACTCCGCTGTGGGTCCAGCTGGACAACAGTGCCGACAGCAAGCCGCCCAGCGAGATCCTCCTGCGCCTGGAGCACACCCGCAACGCCCAGGTGGCGCTGTCGTCGCTGTGGATCGGCCCCATCGACGCACTCAGGGGGCGCCATGGCATGCGCCAGTGGCTGCAGCAGGAGCTGCCCGCGATGCTCGGCGCGGCATTCATGGCCGTGGGCGTGTTCGCGCTGTTCGTGTGGTTCAGGCGCCGCGACGAGACGGGCTACCTGCTGTTCTTCAACCTCGCGGCCACTTCCTTCATGCGGGGACTGCACTTCTACGTGAGCCTGCCCGTCGCCAATGACTGGTTCGCGTGGCTGACCGTCAACTCGCTCTTCTGGCTGGTGATGGTGGTGCACTTCTTCCTGCGCCAGCTGCACGGCCTGCAGCTCAAGTGGCTGACCGTCGGCGTGGTCGTGGCGACCACCACCATCGGCCTCGTCACCCTGCCCGGCTTGAACATCGTGCAGAACACGCCGCAGGTAACGCCCCTGATCTACGCTGTCGCGGCGCTGATGGGCACGCTGGTCTGCCTGGTGGGTAGCGTCAGCGCATGGCGCCGCTCCACCGAAGGCCGGCTGGTCGCGGTCGGCATCGGCATCTGCGTGCTGCTGGGCATGACCGACTGGCTGCTGCAGAACAACTTCATCAGCCCCGAAGGCTGGTATCTGGGGGCGTACACCAACGCCGTCACCTTCAGCGTTTTCGGCGCGCTGATGTACCGCCGCTACATGCACGCCATCGGCGAAGTCGAGCAGCTCAATGCGAGCCTTGCGCAGCGCCTGCAGAAGCGCGAGGCCGAACTCGAGCTCAGCCACCGGCGGCTGCGCGAGGTCGAGCGCCTGCAGACCATCAGCGACGAACGCCAGCGCCTGATGCAGGACATGCACGACGGCCTCGGCTCTTCGCTGATCAGCGCCATCCGCTCGGTCGAAGGCGGCGGCATGAGCGACGACAAGGTCTCGCAGATTCTCAAGAGCTGCCTGGACGACCTGAAGCTCACGCTCGACTCGCTGGAGCCGATCGAGGCCGACCTGCTGCTGCTGCTGGCCACGCTGCGCTACCGGCTGGAACCGCGGCTCGAAGGCACCGGTGTTTCGCTGCGGTGGGAAGTGCAGGAGCTGCCGGCCCTCGACTGGCTCGACCCGTCGAGTGCGCTGCACATCCTGCGCATCGTGCAGGAAAGCATCTCGAACATCCTGCGCCACACGCGCGCGACGGAAATTCGCGTGGGCACCTCGCTTGAAGGCGCGGGCGTGCAGGTGACGATCGAGGACAACGGCCAGGGCTTCGACGTCCAGAAGGTGATGGGCAATCAGTCCGCGGGGGGCCGAGGCCTGCAGAACCAGCGGCGGCGAGCGCAGGCGATCAAAGGCGTGGTGCAGTGGGAGTCCAAACCGACGGGAACGCGGTTCGTGTTGTGGCTGCCGTTGCAGCGGGAGAAGCAGGCGGCTTGAGGCCAGCCTTCAGATGGATACCGACTGCGCCGCCTCAGACACATCGGCGCGAGAGACGATTCCGCGCAGATCCGCCCCAGTGGCCAGAGTCCCCATCACTCCGGCGTGCTGACCGCCCAGGCGCGACTCGACGAAGCGCTGTGCCACCGCGCCATCGCTGTGCCTGAGCATCTCGCTCGCCTGGAGCGCAAGGGCCATGCGCGTCACGATGGCGCGCGAATTGCCCTCATCGACTGCACCCGCAGAAAGATCGTCGCGCAGGCCGGCGATGAACTTCGCATACGCCGCGTTGGCAACTCCCGGCTGGGAGACTTCATCGAGAAAGACTTCGAGCGAGCCCTTCTCGCGGCCGAGCGCGCGCACCACGTCCATGCACATCATGTTCGTCGTGCCTTCCCAGATCGAATTGAGCGGCGCCTCGCGGTACAGCCGCGCGATGGGGTTCTCCATGATGAAGCCGTTGCCGCCGTGAACCTGCAATGCCTCGTAGACGAAGTACGTCGCACGCTGGCAGTTCCAGTACTTGACCACGGGCGTTGCCACGCGGGCAAGAAGCCGCTCGCGTTCGTTCGATTCCATGCTGTCGGTTGCGCGTGCGACACGCATCGCCGACAGCATGGCCGCTTCGCTTTCCAGCGCCAGGTCCGCCAGCACATTCGTCTGCATGGGCAGGTCGGCCATCCGGCGACCGAAGCCGTCGCGTGTCGATGCGTGGTTGATCGCCAGCGTGAGCGCCTGGCGCATCAGGCCCGCAGAACCCACTGCGAAGTCGAGGCGGGTCAGGTGTGCATGCGACAGGATCTCGCGGATGCCTCGCCCCTCTTCGCCGACCAGCATCGCCCAGGTCTTGTTGAACTCGACCTCGCTCGATGCGTTGGAGCGGTTTCCGCACTTGTCCTTCAGGCGCTGCACGGCAACGCGATTGGCACTGCCGTCCGGCAGGAAGCGCGGAACGAAGAGGCAACTCACGCCCGAATTGGTTTGAGCCAGCGTGTAGAAGCCGTCGGAAGTCGGAACCGAAAAGAACCACTTGTGGCCCGTCACGTTGTAGATGCGAGCACCGTTCTCGGTTCCGACGAAGGTGGCCGTGGTCTGCGTCTGGCGCAGGTCGGAGCCGCCCTGCTTCTCGGTCATGGCGTAGCCGATCACGGCGCCCGTTTTCTGCGGGAGCGGCAGGCGGCGCGGGTCGTAGCGACCGGAGAGCGTCTTCTCCCGCCAGATTGCGAACTCCGGCCGCCCCGCAAAACCGGCGCAGGCAGCGTATGCCATGCCAGTGGGGCATCCGGTGCCGTTCTCGACCTGGTTCCACAGGTAGCTCAGCACCGCACGCGCAAAGTGGCCCGACGGCTCATTGGTTGTCCATGCAAGGCTCGGTACGCCATGCGCGAAACCCAGGGCCATGAGTTGATGCCAGGCGGGATGAAACTCGACCCAGTCCAGACGATTGCCGAACCGATCATGCGTGCGCAGTTGCGGGCTGTGTTCGTTGGCCAATCGTGCGAGGTCCTGCACCTCTTCATTGCCCGCCAATGCGCCGACCGCCGTTGCATCGGGAATGCTCCAGGCCGCATGACGCTCCACGAGCTCTCGTAGAGCCACATCGCCTGTGAACGCGTTGTGGCCGGTGCAAGCACTGGCCTGGTTGAATACCCTGTGTGTCTCGACGCCATCGGCCAGGGGAAACTGAAACGCCAGAGCCGTACTTTCGAGGGGCATGTTCATGAAGGTCTCCAGAAGTTCGCCGCGCTACAGGCATAGTGAATCATTCTTCGCGATTCGTGAACCTGAATCCGTTCTTTCCCGGGCCGGGCACCCGACACACCAGGACCGCAAAATGGCACAGTCTTTGCGTGCTCAAGCTACAGCGACCTGGCGCCGCCCCGCCCGCTCCCCAGATCGCGCCGTAGTCACTGGAATAGACAGCCTTGCTCACCATTCAGGTGCCATGCAACCGGTTGGACGCTGAAAGCGTTACAACCGCTGATCCAAACGGAGGCTTCGTTGGCCAAGCTGGACCCTCTGAATACATCGCGCTACTGGCATGTGCCCGGCATGCCGGGCATGGACATGCTGCATGCGGACTTCACGACGCATGAATACGCGCCCCACGTGCACCATTCCTTCGTGATCGCGGTCACCGAGGTTGGAGGCGCCGAATTCAAGAGCCGCGGCCGCACGGGCATTGCCAATCAGCAGGCGCTCCTCGTCTTCAACCCGGCCGAACCCCATTCAGGCCGCATGGGCGGCAGTGCCCGGTGGCGGTACCGCGCCCTCTATCTGGCCGAGCCGGGCATCAGGCATCTGATGACGACACTGGGCATCGATCAGACCCGGTACTTCGGATCGAACATCTATTGCGACCAGGAGCTCATCGGCAGCTTTCTGGAGCTTCATCGCGCCTACGACGGAAACAGCGATCAATGGGACCCTCTGCGGCAGCAGGAGCTGTTCGTTCATAGCTTCGGAACGCTCTTCCAGAGCCACGCACAGCCGGGACAACGCGTGCTCCCGGTGCCGGCAGATGCCAACGTGCTCGCGCCAGTGCTGGAACTGCTGCGCGACTCTTTTGCAGAGCGATTGGCCCTCGAGCAGATGGCGGCGGCCGCCGACCTGACGCCCTTCCAGCTGATCGGCGCATTCAACCGCACGATCGGATTGACGCCCCACACGTACCTCACGCAGTTGCGGCTCAGGGCCGCCATCAGTCACCTCACTGCCGGCCGGCCGCTGATCGAAGCCGCCGTTGCGAGCGGCTTTTACGACCAGAGCGCGCTCACCAGGCATTTCAAGCGCACCTTCGGCATGACGCCTCTCCAGTACGTCCGCGCCCGGACCTGCTGAGAAGCCGCTCCCCCCGCCCTCGAGCCATGCGCTGAGGGCCTTCTTTCCTCCGCTTCTTGTTTCCGCTCGGCTCGCGCGGAATTCGGATTCGTCTTTTTGGCGCGATTGCTTCCGGCCGCAATTTTTACCAATACGGGTTTCTCCGCGCTGACTATCGTGCAACTAAATGGTTTCGACCAGCGCAAAGTAATCAGTTCGTTTTCAATAGTGTTTAACCCACAGGTGACCCATGCAAAATGTTGATCGCGGCATTACTGGTTCCTCCCTCGCAGGCTCCGCAATCCTGCTGGAAATAGGTGCAGAGTACGGAATCATTGAATTTCTCCAGAAATCGCCGGTCGTGGACGCTGCAACGGCGTCCCGATCCTGCGGAATCAAGGAATCGGTAATTTCCGCCTACCTCGACTCCCTGAGCAAGGCCGGAATCATCGAGGTGTTGGATGAAAAAGCACCCGCCACCTACAAGGCCGGCAGCAATTTCGACGAATTGATCAATGAAGTCGGATATCTTTCCTGGGCGCTCCGCGCTTGCGCCCCCTTGATCAACAACGCGAAAGAGTTTTCGGAAAACAACGAAGAGGCGCAACTCAAATACCCACGCAGCGGTGGTCTGGTCGCCCGCACATCGAAATGGATGGGCGAAAAATCCTTCTATCCGCAGCCGGAAAACGCCATCGTAGCGATGGCACCAAAGAAAATCGTAGATCTTGGATCAGGCTCCGGAGGATTCCTGATCCGCATGCTCAGGAAAATTCCGGGCTCAAAAGGCGTTGGAATTGATCTGAGCGCGTCGGCCACCGAACAGGCCATTCGCGCAGCCAGTGAAGCAGGAATGAGCGACAGGCTCCAGTTCGTGACTGCCCCCATCCAGATCCTCACGGAAGATGCCTCTCTCATCAGGGACGCGGACATCATCCACGCAGGATTTGTCATGCACGATCTTCTTCCTGCCGAAGAAGAAACGCTCGACTCGTTGCTGCGTGCCTGCTGCGCCAATGCAATCAAGGGCACGCTGATCATCGTCGATGCGATTCCTGTTGCTCAATCCAGCTGGGAAAAGCCGTTCGCCGCGGCATTCAATCATTTGCACAATCATTTCATGTCCAGAAAGCTTCTCAGTGAAGATGAATGGACTGAAAAATTGTTCCGCGCGGGCTTTTCCAATGTGCGGGTTGAAATACTTGATCACCCTGGAGGGCGAATGTTGATGGCCAGTAAATAATTGAATTTTCACGGCATTTTTTAACCAACTGTAATTAGGAGCACGAAATGAGCGTTACCATTTCCGATCTGGTTGAGAGAGTTAAAAGTCATCGTTGCTATTCCCACCCGATTTTCAAGAATTGGGTCAAGATTGAACCGGAGCCTCCTGTTGTGGGAGCCCTTTTCCACCAGATCCAGAGCTTCTGCGCGTCCACGCGTCCTGGATGGAGTTTTCCGGATGCGCTCAAGGAGCACGGGCTGCACAGGCAGAGCGAGCTGCTGGAAGAAATCGTCGAGAGCGAATCTGGCCACGGTCCTGAACTGGCGACGATGGCGGGATACATCGTCAACCAGTCGGCCGAAAAGCCCGTGTTTGCAGACCTCTACAACCAGGAGAAGGTCGAAGCGAAGCTCAAGGACTTTTCCAACCAGTTGCTCGGCTCCCTGCCCGGCTACGACATGGACACCGGGTTGACCGCGCAAGTCCGCAAGGCCATCGGCGTCTTCGATCACCGCAAGATGACGGACATCGAAAACACCTACCGGAATCTCGGCACCACGCTGGCGCTGGAAATGATCTCCAACCAGCAATTGATTCCGGGCGAAAAGTATTGCCTGGTGGACAGCGGCATCTACAACGCCGACCTCGAAGTGCCTGAAATGCACTACCTGCTGGAGCACTGGGGCGAAGTCGGCGCCGAGCAGCACCACGAGCAAAACGCCCGCACCGCGGTCGAACTCGCCTTGAAAACCGAATACGCCCACTTGGTCATCGAAGGCGCGGACGATTTTCTCGATTCGCTGACCGGCCTCTGGGACGTTCTGGATGCGGCATTGCTGCAATCCGGTGTCGCCGCGGAGCAAAGAAAAGTGGCTTACGTATAACGGCGGCGCCAAGCCTGGTTGTCATATGGTCGCCTATCTGATTGGCCGGATGTCCATTGTGGACCCGGATCAATACAACCAATACAAGCAACTCACGCCCGGGATCATAGAAAAGTTCGGAGGCAGGTTTCTGACGCGGGGAGGCGAGCGCATGCATTTGGAAGGCGCTCTGGATGATCGGCGCGTGGTTCTTGTCGAATTCAAATCTGCCGATGCGGCGAGAAAATTCTACGAATCGCCGGAATACACTTTTGCAAAGGAATTGCGAAAGGATGCTGCAGCCGATATGCAGCTCATGGTGATCGAGGGATTTGAATAGCGATAGCTTTTTGCCTTGCCCTTTTGATGCTTTAAAAAACAAACTGGCTGGCACGACCGATGGAGACCCGGTCGTGCCGGAACGAAATATGACGACTATTGCCCTACCTGTTGCTTCAAAAAGCAAAAACTTCTTTTCTTTCGTTGCGCTTCTGCTTGGCGCGGCGGCGTTGGCGCTGGGCGGCGTTTTTCTTCGCCACAGCGAATTGCCTCCGACTGCGAGCGCGGTCTATCGGGTTGCGCTGGCAATTCCGATTTTCTTTCTGCTCGACATGCTTGCGGCAAGAGCCGAGCCCGTGCGCACGACCGGCTCGCCCACTGAAAAAATGCCGGCCATTCCGATTAAGCTAATTCTTGTCGGATTCATTTTTTCTGGAAATCTGGCGCTTTATCACTGGTCGATGACGCTGACCACGCTGGCCAATTCCAATCTTCTTGCCAACCTTGCGCCGATCTTCGTGGTGCTTGGGTCCAACCTGTTTCTGGGGAAGAAATTCAAGCCCGGCTTTCTGTTCGGAATGCTGTTTGCGCTGGCCGGCGCATTCATCCTGATCGGGCATCGGCTGGATTTTGGTTCGACCTACATGGCAGGAAATCTGTTAGGCCTTTTGACCGCAGTTTTTTATGGCTCGTATCTTCTGGCAGTCAGCCTCGTACGCTCGAACTATCGAACGATGACCGTCATGGCGTGGAGCAGCGTCGGTACGTTGATCATTCTCCTGCCCATCACGATCCTGCGCGGTGAGTCGCTTGTTCCGCACACGATCAACGGAATGCTGATGCTGCTGGCCTTGGCTGTCGTGTCGCATGTCGGAGGCCAGGGCCTCATTGCCTATGCGCTGGCCAAGCTCCCGGCCGCGCTTTCTTCAATCACCCTGCTGATACAGCCTGTCATTGCAACCGTGCTCGGCGCCTATCTGTTCCACGAATATCTGAGCGCCACCGAGTTTGCGGGGGCCGTGATCATTCTGATCGGCATCGTTACCGCACGACGATTTTCATAAGCGTTTCGCCAACCGAGGAATTCATGTCTCCTTATCTCTGCCATATCGAACCCGATTGCTTTCAATTCGAAGCCAATGTCATAGCGCGCCGCCCGAATGCGGTTCTTCTCGACCGGTCTTTCTTCTATCCGGGCGGTGGCGGGCAATTGGCGGATCGCGGCACGCTGCAATGGAATGGTGGCGAAATCAAGATCGGCCGGGTCGAAACGGAGGGTCGCAATGCGTGGCACGTCTTCGACGAAGCTGAAACCGCCTCCATTCCCGGCGACAAGGTCGTCGCCAAAGTGGATCAGGATTTCCGCTTCATGATGAGCCAATTGCACACGGGCCTGCACATCCTCAATGCGCTCGTCTATCAGCGCTTCGAGGGCTCGCTGGTAACGGGCGTGCAAATGGCGGCCGACGGCACGGCCCGCATCGACTTCGACTTGCCCGCGGCCGACAACAACGAGTTGCGCAAGCTCGAGCCCGAGCTCAACACCCTCATCTCCGACGGGCTGCAGGTGAATGCGGTGTACCTCGACGCCGCCGGACTCTCGCGCGAACCTGGGGTGCTACGCAGCCGGTCCGTAGCACCACCGAGCCAGGACGACGGCACCACGCGCATCATCGAGATCGTGGGACTCGACCGGCAGGCCTGCGGTGGAACGCATCTTTCGAAGACTTCGCAATCGGCACCGTTGCGCATCCTGAAGATCGAGAACAAGGGGCAGCACAACCGGAGGATCCGGATCGGCCTGGTCAAATAAGACGAGCGAGCCATGCCGCCCGTTGAACCGCCCCCCTCGCGCCCTCTGCCCGAGGGTTTTTTGCCTCCGAACTGCACGTCCTCCGAGCAAGACTGGCCGGTTCTGGCCAGGCAATGGTTTCCGGTCTCACGCGTCGACGAGGTGCCGGCAAAGCCTAGGCAGGTGATCTTGCTGAATCTGCGGTTGGCCATCTATCGCATGCCGGATGGCATTCGCATTGGCCGGGACATGTGCCCGCACCGCGGACTGCCATTGAGCACGGGGCGCATCGAAGACGACGAACTGGTCTGCGCCTACCACGGCCTGCGCTACGGGTCCGATGGGCAATGCCGCAAGGCCCCGGAGAAGCTTGCACTCAAGACGGTGGAATGCTTCAGGATCACGATGTTTCCTGCTGTTGAACGCCATGGCCTTGTCTGGACTTGCCTGATCCCCCAAGGCGAGCCGGGAATACCGGATATTCATTCGACGATCGAAGCCTCCGATCCGGAGCGTCCGGCATCGCCAATCAAACTTCAATATGAAGATTGGATAGGTTCGGCAAAATTCGAATTTTCCGGCGGCGAAATAACAATCGACCCCGAGCATCACCAGTCGCTGCAGGATCTCGCGCTGAACGAGTACCAAAGGCTGTTCAGCGAGATGGGATTGATCACGACAGCGCCCGCATTGCAGCCGTCCCGCGCCTGATCTTGCGGCGCCAAATTTTCACCAATATCACCGCGTCTCCCGATGTCATGCTGTGCCCAACAGCGAGGCCATCACATGACGCAATCATTCCGCCAAGCAAGCCCTGAAGTTCTGTCGCTCACCGATGCGGTGCTCGACGTTCCTCCAGTAGAGCTATCGCTATATCTACACCGCTTGCTGCTGTTTCTAGCCTGCACTCCCGGGCATTGATGCGGCAGCGGCCCTGGAGCAGGCCGCGTCCGCATTCGTTCACATCGAAACTCAAAAAACAGATAAATAAATGACCGTCTTCTCTACCGAGTCTTTTGCGGACCATGAACAGGTGGTCTTCGTATCCGACGATCGGGTCGGGCTTCGGGCCATCATCGCCATTCACAGCACCCGGCTCGGGCCGGCCCTGGGCGGATGCCGCATGTATCCCTACGCCGACGAAGCTTCCGCCCTGCGCGACGTGCTTCGCCTGTCGCGTGGAATGACTTTCAAGGCCGCGGCCGCGGGACTCGGCCTGGGTGGAGGAAAGTCGGTGATCCTCGGCGACCCGCGCAAGAGCAAGACGCCCGAACTGCTGCGGGCGATGGGCGTGGCGGTCAACCGCCTGGGGGGCCGATACATCACCGCCGAAGACGTGGGCACCACTGTCGCCGACTTCGCCTGGGTGCGACAGAACACCCGGCACGTGGTCGGGTTGCCGGAAGAACTGGGCGGCACCGGAGATCCTTCGCCGACCACGGCACTGGGCGTTTATCACGGCATCGTGGCCAGCGTCGCGCATCGGCTGGATCGCGACCTGCGTGGGCTGACCGTGGCAGTGCAAGGCCTGGGCAACGTCGGCTGGAACCTGTGCCGGTTGCTCGCCGGCGCGGGGGCACGCCTCACGGTATCCGACGTCGATGCGGCGCTCGCGCGCAAGGCCTGCGCCGAGTTCGATGCGCAGGCGGTCGAGCCCGACGAGATCTATGCCGTTCAAGCCGACGTGTTTTCTCCTTGCGCGATGGGCGCCGTCGTGAACGATCGAACCCTGCCGCAGATGAAGTTCCGGGTGATCGCCGGCGGCGCCAACAACCAGCTGGCCGGCGACGAACATGGCAGGCAGCTGCGCGACAAGGAAATCCTGTACGCGCCGGACTTCGTGATCAACGCGGGCGGCCTGATCCGCGTGGCGTCGGAGCACGAGGGTTTCAATTCCACAAAAGTGGATTCTCAGGTGAAAGCCATCGGCGCCACCCTGCACCGGATCTTCGAACTCGCCGGGCGCACCGGCACACCGACCCAATCCGCGGCCATGCAGCTCGTGCAGGAGCGGCTCGGCGGCGGCAACTCCAGCAGAAGCGCGAACAACGGCAACAACAGCGCCAGCAATGCCCTGGCCGAGCGTGTCGCATGACCACCATCGAGATCCTCAGAACCCTGGTGGCATTCGATACGACCTCGCATCGCTCGAACCTCGACCTGATCCACTGGATCGCCGACTACCTCGCGGGACACCGGGTGAAGGTGCACCTCGTGCACAGCGAGGACAAGCGGAAGGCGAACCTGCTCGCCAGCATCGGCCCCGACATGGCGGGCGGCATGGTGCTCTCCGGGCACAGCGACGTCGTGCCCGTGACCGACCAGAACTGGAGCGCCAATCCCTTCACGCTGGTCGAACGCGACGGCCGCTTCCACGGCCGCGGCGCGGCGGACATGAAGGGCTTCATCGCCGCCTGCCTGTCGGCCGTGCCAGCCTGGCAGCGGCGCCCCCTGGGCCGTCCGATCCACCTTGCTTTCTCTTATGACGAAGAGATCGGGTGTCTCGGCGTTCCGGAGCTAGTGAACCGCTTGAAGACGCAAGTGGAAGCCCCCGCGCTGGCCATCATCGGCGAGCCGACCGAGATGCGGATCGGCGTCAGGCACCGGGGTTTCTTCGGGCATAGGGCGCTCTTCAGCGGGCTTCCCGCGCATTCGAGCGACCCGTCGCTCGGCGCCAGCGCGATCGAGCCCGCCGCCTACCTGGTCACCTGCCTGGCCGGGCTGCGGCGCAGCTTTGCCAGCCGGGGTGGCGAGGCCACCATCAACATCGGCCGGATCGACGGGGGCACCGCCATCAACATCGTGCCGGGGTGCTGCGAGGTCTTGTGGGAGTTTCGTCCGCAAGACGAAGCGGCTGCGGAACTCGTGCGCGATACGGTCCGGGATGCGCTGATGGACCTTCCCCTTGGCGTCACGGTCGAGGCGGTGCAGGTAGCGGGCGTGCCGGCGCTGTCGGCACGCGACAACGACGCGGCAGTCTCGGTCGCGCGCGAACTCGGCGCGCTCTGGCCGGAGGCGGAGCTGCCGTTCGGCACCGAAGCGGGCTTCTTCCAGCAGGTCGGCATTTCAACGGTGGTATGCGGCCCCGGCTCCATCGCGCAGGCCCATCAGCCGGACGAATGGATCTCCGCAGCCCAGCTGCAGGCGGCCGATCGCTTCATGCAATCGGCCGGCGCATGGGCACTCGCCGAAGCCGATGTCTCACCCGCCCCCTCTCTCAAGACAGCATGAAAAACCTCGACGCAGCCACGGTGGCTGATGCCACCAGCGCCTTCGGCACCCTTGCCTCCAACGAGCCCCACGATGCAACGCGCCGGATGATTCCCGCGGCGGTCATCGGCAACACGCTCGAGTGGTTCGACTTTGCCGTCTACGGTTTCTTCGCGATCACTATTTCCAAACTGTTCTTCCCCACGGGCGACGAAACCTCTTCACTGCTGCTGACCGTGGCGACCTTCGGCGTGGGCTTCGTGATGCGGCCGATCGGTGCTGTGATTCTTGGCGCGCTCGGCGACACACATGGGCGCAAAGCCGCGTTGTCGACAACGATCCTGCTGATGGCGCTTGGAACGGCAATGATCGGCCTAGCGCCGACGTACGCCGATGCGGGCCTCTGGGCGCCCGCGTGGATCGTGCTGGCGAGGCTGATCCAGGGCTTCTCCGCCGGCGGCGAGGTTGGAGGGGCGACGGCGTTTCTCGTCGAGCACGCGCCGAAAGATCGCAAGGGCTACTTCGCAAGCTGGCAGCAGGCGAGCCAAGCCGGTGCACTCCTGCTCGGTTCGCTCTTTGGCGCGACGCTGACGGGGGTTCTGAGCCCCCAGCAACTGGAAGCGTGGGGCTGGCGGATTCCATTCCTGTTCGGCCTGGTCATCGGCCCGGTGGGCTGGTACATCCGCGCCAAGACGCGGGAGCCCGCAACCTTCGAGCGGGCCAAGGCCGCCAACCAACAGGCGTCCCCGCTGAGGCAGGTGATGGGCTCGTACCGCAAGGAAATCGTCGCCGGGTTCGGCGTCACCATCGTGTGGACGGTGTGCACGTATTTCTTCCTGGTCTACATGCCGACGTACGCCGTGCGCACGCTGAAGTTGCCGCAGAGCGCATCGCTGTGGGCAAATGGCGCCGGGCTCCTGGTGCTGGTCGTGCTGGCGCCGGTTTTCGGTGGGCTCTCGGACCGGATCGGACGCCGGCCGCTGCTGGTCGGGTTCGCTGCGGCAATCCTCGTGCTTGCCTATCCGGCGCTCTGGCTGCTCACGGCCTTTCCGAGTGCCGCGACCTTGACGGCTGTGCTGGTCGTATTTGCCGTGCTGATCGCCGGGTTCACCGGCCCCGCTCCCGCCGCCATGGCCGAGCTCTATCCACCGCAGGTGAGGTCCACGGGGCTTTCGATTGCGTACAACTTTGCTGTCACGATCTTCGGCGGCTTCGCGCCATTCATTGCCACGGCGCTGATCGCCCGGACCGGGAGCCCGCTCGCCCCTGCCTGGTACGTGATGTTCGCCGCGGCCGCCAGCCTGGTGGCGCTCCTGGTCGGAGGGGCGGCTCTGCGCAGCAAGGCTTAGTGCCAAAGTTCTTTTCTGCCATGGGCTCGGACAGAAAAAAGCCCCTGTAGTCTCACAACTACAGGGGCTCTTGTCTTGGCGGAACCGGAGGGATTCGAACCCTCGATGAGGCTCTACACCCCATACTCCCTTAGCAGGGGAGCACCTTCGGCCACTCGGTCACAGTTCCTGAAAGAAGCCGAGATTATGCCATCACTTAGGCGCTCGGTTGGTCGAGATCGAACGCTTTATGCAACGCTCGCACGGCCAGTTCCATATATTTTTCGTCGATCACGACCGAGGTCTTGATTTCGCTGGTCGAGATCATCTGGATGTTGATGCCCTCTTCGCTCAGCACGCGGAACATCTTGCTCGCCACGCCCACGTGGCTGCGCATGCCGATGCCGACGATGCTGACCTTGCAGATCTTCGTGTCGCCGACGATTTCGGTCGCGCCCAGCGAGGGCATGACCTTCGACTGCAGCAGGTCGATCGTCTTCGCGTACTCGTTGCGATGCACGGTGAAGCTGAAGTCGGTCTTGCCGTCCTTGCTGAGGTTCTGGATGATCACGTCGACTTCGATGTTGGCGTCTGCCACAGCACCGAGGATGTGATACGCGATGCCGGGCTTGTCGGGCACGCCGAGCACCGAGATCTTGGCTTCGTCGCGGTTGAATGCGATGCCGGATACGACGGCTTGTTCCATGTTTTCGTCTTCCTCGAAAGTGATCAGCGTGCCGGACTTGGCCTCTTCATTGATGTCGATGTCCCACGGCGTGAAGCTCGAAAGCACACGCAGCGGCACCTTGTACTTGCCGGCGAATTCCACCGAGCGGATTTGCAGCACCTTGGAGCCCAGGCTCGCCATTTCGAGCATCTCTTCGAAGCTCACGGTCGTCAGGCGGCGCGCATCGGGCTCGACGCGCGGGTCGGTCGTGTAGACACCGTCGACGTCGGTATAGATCAGGCATTCGTGCGCCTTCATGGCCGCGGCGATGGCCACGGCCGAGGTGTCGCTGCCGCCGCGGCCCAGCGTGGTGATGTTGCCGTCGTCGTCCACGCCCTGGAAGCCGGTAATGACCACCACCTTGCCGGCGTTCAGGTCGGCCATCACGCGCTCGTCGTCGATGCTTTCGATGCGGGCCTTGGTGTACGAGTTGTCGGTGCGAACCGACACCTGCCAGCCCGCATAGCTCACGGACTCGACGCCCTCGGCCTGCAGCGCAATGGCCAGCAGCGCCGACGACGCCTGCTCGCCGGTCGAGGCCAGCATGTCGAGCTCGCGGTTGTGGGCCACGCCGGGTTTGCTGGGCGCCAGTTCCTTGGCCAGGCCGAGCAGGCGGTTGGTCTCGCCGCTCATGGCACTCGGAACCACGATCATCTGGTGGCCTGCGCGCGCCCACTTGGCGACGCGCTTGGCGACATTCTTGATGCGCTCGGTCGAGCCCATCGACGTACCGCCGTATTTGTGAACGATCAATGCCATGGGTGAAATCAGAGAAAAGGAAAGGGCCGCTTGAAAGGCGGCGCCCTGCAAGCTGTCAGAGCAAAGTCTTTGGCGAGGGCGGAGCATTGTACCAATGCAGGAAATCGCCCTGCCGCTGGACGAAACCGGCGGCCACCTTGAGGTGGATGCGGTGGCCCCGCGTGGTGCAGGCGCGGACCTGGTCCAGCAGCTGGTCGAGCTGCGCGGCGCTGGGGGCGCAGCCGTGCGACTGCATCAGCCAGTGGCGCAGCACGTTGGCCTGGCGGGCGCGCGACAGCGTCTGCAGCGTCGCCATGCGCGGCGGGTCGCCTACGGCGTCCAGGTCTTGCGCCGCCAGCTCGCTCAACAACTGCTGCGCCTGCGCGGCGTGGCCGGCGCTTCGCGCAAAGGTGGCGCGGAACTGCGGAAATGCCTGCTCCAGCGCGGGCAGCAGCACGGAGCGGATTTTGTTGCGGGTGTAGCGCGCGTCGCCGTTGGTCGGGTCTTCGATCCACGGCAGATCGCGGCCGGCCAGCCATTCACGGATATCGGCGCCGGCAACCGCGAGCAGCGGCCGGTAGATGTCGAGCCCGTGGCGTTGCGCATGCACTGGCATGGCCGCCAGCCCCGGCAGCCCCGCACCGCGAGACAGCGCCAGCAGCAGGGTTTCGACTTGGTCGTCGGCATGGTGCCCCAGCGCTATGGATTTGATAGCCGCCCTCGCCCCATTAGCGCTCGCCATCTCGGCAAACGCCCCATAGCGAGCACGGCGGGCCGCGTCTTCAGGACTATCGCCCGGCGCATGCCGGGCGTCGACGCGATGAACAACCAGCGGCACGGCCATGCGCTCGCACACTACACGGCAATGCTGCTCGAAGCCGTCGGCCGCAGCCTGCAGCCCGTGATGCACATGAAAGGCAAGCACCTGCCCCGGCCAGCGCGCCGCGCAGGCGGCCAGCAAGGCGGTTGAATCAGCACCACCGCTGAACCCCACCGCCAGCGGCCAATGCGCCGGCTCGAACGCGGCAACGGCGCGTTCGAAAGCGGAGTTCATGACAGCGCCTGCGCGTTATCTGCCGGTGTCGGCCTTGGTGTCGTTGAAGCGGCCGTAGCTCTGCAGGCGCTCGTAGCGGCGCTCCAGCAGCTCCTTCGGCTTCAGGTCGCTGACCTGGCGGAAGGCATCATTGAGCGCGCGCTTGAGAAACGCAGCCATCTGGCGATGGTCGCGATGCGCACCGCCAACGGGCTCGTTCACGATCTTGTCGACCAGGCCCAGCGCCTTGAGGCGGTGCGCGGTAATGCCCAGCGCATCGGCCGCTTCCTGCGCCTTTTCGCTGGTCTTCCACAGGATGGAAGCGCAGCCTTCGGGGCTGATCACGGAATAGATCGAGTACTGCAGCATCAGCAGCTGGTCGCCGACCGAGATGGCCAGCGCGCCGCCGGAGCCGCCTTCGCCGATGATGGTGACGATGATCGGCACCTCGAGCTGCGCCATCTCGAAGATGTTGCGGCCAATGGCTTCCGATTGGCCGCGCTCTTCGGCGTCGATGCCGGGGTACGCGCCGGGGGTGTCCACGAAGGTGAACACCGGCAGCTTGAATTTCTCGGCCGTCTTCATCAGGCGCAAGGCCTTGCGGTAGCCCTCGGGCTTGCTCATGCCGAAGTTGCGCGCGGTGCGCTCCTTCGTGTCGCGGCCCTTCTGGTGGCCGAGCACCATGCAGGGCACGCCGTTGAAGCGCGCTAGGCCACCCACGATCGACAGGTCGTCCGAGAAATGCCGGTCGCCGTGCAGTTCGACGAAATCGGTGAAGATTTCATTGACGTAGTCGAGCGTGTAGGGGCGCTCCGGATGCCGCGCAATCTTGGTGATCTGCCAGGGCGTCAGGTCGCTGTAGATGTCCTTGGTGAGCTGCTGGCTTTTCTTGCCGAGCTGATCGATTTCTTCAGAGATGTCGACCGCGGATTCGGTCTGCACATAGCGCAATTCTTCGATCTTTGTTTCGAGTTCAGCAATGGGCTGCTCGAAGTCGAGGAAGGTTCGTTTCGCCAACGTCTTCTCCTGTTGTTCAGTACGCGACTGGAACCGGGTCCAGCGATCGCCAAATATACCAAGTCGCCACGCTGCAATATGGTGCCCAGGCCACGGCGACGTCGCGGGCATCGCTTCGGCTGACCGGATCGCCCGAAAAATAATTGACGCTGATGCCGTTGAGCAGCCCCAGGTCGTCTACAGGCAGCACGTTCGGGCGCATCAGGTGAAAGATGAGGAACATCTCGGCCGTCCAGCGGCCGATGCCGCGAATGGCCACGAGTTCTTCGATGATGAGCTCGTCCGACATGTCCTTCCACGCATCGACGTGGACCATGCCCGAATCGAAATGCAGGGCCAGGTCGACCAGGTACTCGATCTTGCGCGCCGACAGCCCCGCCCCGCGCATGTCGTCGACCTTGAGCTTGAGCACGTTGGCCGGCGTCAGCTTGCGCGGCAGCGCGGCAAACTTGTCCCAGACCGACTGCGCGGCCTTCACCGAGATCTGCTGGCCCACGACGCTGCGAGCGAGCGTGGTGAACGCATCACCGCGCGATTCGAGACACGCGTCGCCGAACTTCGGAATCAGCCGCTTCATGACGCGGTCTTTCCGCGAGAGGTGCTTGCATGCCTCTTCCCAATAGTCCGGCGTGTAGATCTGAACGCTGGTCTTCTTGCTGGCGGGCATGGGGTTCGTCGTTCCGTTCACTGCGCAGCCGCCCAGGTCGTGCCCGCGGGCGAATCCTTGAGCACGATGCCCTGCTCGAGGAGTTCCTGGCGAATGCGATCGGCTTCGGCGAAGTTCTTCGCGGCCTTGGCGGCGGCGCGCTCCGCGATACGGGCCTGGATGGCAGCATCGTCCAGCGTGCTGCCGGCCTGCAGGAAGGCCCGCGGGTCGCCCTGCAGCAGCCCCAGCGAGCCGGCCAGCGCCTTCAGCAAGCCGGCGGTCTCGGCGGACTTTGTGCGGTTGACCTCGCCGGCCAACTCGAACAGCACGGCGATGGCTTCGGGCGTGCCGAAGTCCTCGTCCATGGCGGCCTTGAAGCGCGCCGCATGGGGATCGGCCCAGTCGATGGCCACGTCGGCCGGGGCAACCAGGTCGAGCGCGGTGTACAGGCGCTTGAGCGAATTGCGCGCGTCGTCGAGGTGCGCGTCGCTGTAGTTGAGCGCGCTGCGGTAATGCGTGCGCACCAGGAAGAAGCGCAGGCTCTCGGCGTCGTACTTCTGCAGCACTTCGCGGATGGTGAAGAAGTTGCCCAGGCTCTTGGACATCTTCTCGTTGTCCACGCGCACGAAGCCGTTGTGCACCCAGAAGCGCGACAGCGGTTTGCCGTTGGCGCCTTCGCTCTGGGCGATTTCGTTCTCGTGGTGCGGGAATTGGAGGTCCGCCCCGCCGCCGTGGATGTCGAAGGTCTCGCCCAGGGTGGCGCAGCTCATGGCCGAGCACTCGATGTGCCAGCCCGGCCGGCCTGTGCCGTAAGCACTTTCCCACTTGGCGTCGGCGGGTTCGGTCGGCTTTGCGGCCTTCCAGAGCACGAAGTCGAGCGGATCCTGCTTGCCGTCGAGCACGGCAACGCGCTCGCCCGCATGCAGCTCGTCGAGCGACTTGCCCGACAGCTTGCCGTAGCCCGGGAACTTGCGCACCGCGTAGTTGACGTCGCCGTTGTCCGAGCGGTAGGCCAGACCTTTTTGCTCCAGCTTCTCGATGATGCCGAGCATCTGCGGCACGTATTCGGTGGCGCGCGGCTCGATGGTGGGTGGCTCGATGCCGAGCGCACCGATGTCCTCGTGCATGGCCGCGATCACCTCGTCGGTCAGCTCGCGGATGGTGATGCCACGCTGCACGGAGCGGGCAATGATCTTGTCGTCGATGTCGGTGATGTTGCGCACGTAGGTCACGGCGTAGTCGCTGGCGCGCAGCCAGCGCTGCACCACGTCGAACGCCATCATCATGCGGGCGTGGCCGATGTGGCAGAAATCGTAGACCGTCATGCCGCAAACGTACATGCGCACCTGTCCCGGTTGCAATGGGGAGAATTCCTCCAATTCACGCGACAGCGTGTTGTAGATGCGCAGACTCATGAGATTCGGAAAGCGTCGCTTCGCGCACGTACGGCACGGGCGAACGACGGTGTTTTTCAGGGGTGACGGGGACTGTGGTCGCGAGGGGTTGGACATGGCCCCTCGGCTACAATGAAACCAAGTATAAACGGCTGCCACCGCGCAGCGTTCGGGTGTTCCCCAAGCCCGCAAGCCTGCATCTCCCCCCATTTCCGCCGAGGCTTCATGAAGCACGCCGCATTCTCCAGACTCTCCATTGCCTTCGCACTGCTGTTCAGCCTGTGGGGCTCCGCCGTGCACGCCAACGAATACGACGACGTGAACGCGCTGCTGCGCCAGGGCAAGTCGAACGAAGCGCTCGCCAAGGCCGACACCTACATCGCCGGCAAGCCGCGCGACCCGCAGATGCGCTTCCTGCGCGGCGTGATCCTCACCGAGCAGAACAAGCAGGCCGAGGCCATCACCGCCTTCACGCAGCTCACGCAAGATTTCCCCGAGCTGTCCGAGCCCTACAACAACCTGGCCGCGCTGTACGCTTCGCAAAGCAAGTTCGACCAGGCGCGCAACGCCCTCGAGCAAGCCCTCAAGCTCAACCCGAACTACGCCACGGCGCACGAGAACCTCGGCGACGTGTACGCCCGCCTCGCGGCACAGGAATACGTGCGCGCGCAGCAGTTCGCCAGCACCAACGCCAGCGTCGCGCCCAAGCTCGCGCTGATCCGCCAGATCTTCAGCTCGAAGGCCGAAGCCGAAGCGGCCGCCCTGCCCGCGCCGCCGGTGGTCATCCGCAAGCCGGTCGGCCGCACCAGCAAGTAATCGCTGCCGGCACGGGCGCCCCAGGGTGCCTGCCGCGCAGCCCCGTCCCTTCATCCGCACATGGAGCCCCGTTTGACGACTCACACCCTCTCCCGTTTCAGCCGCCGCAGCGCCCTCGTTCTGGCCGCCGCACTCACGTTCGCCGCCACGGGCTATGCACAAACGGCCGCGGCACCGCGCGTCAAGCTCGCCACCTCGGCCGGCGACATCGTGGTCGAGCTCGATGCAGCCAAGGCGCCCAAGTCGGTCGAGAACTTCCTGCAGTACGTCAAGGACAAGCACTACGACGGCACGGTGTTCCACCGCGTGATCGACGGCTTCATGATCCAGGGCGGCGGCTTCACGGCCGACCTGCAGCAAAAGCCCACGCGTGCGCCCATTCCTCTGGAAGCGAGCAACGGCCTGAAGAACGACAAGTACACGATCGCCATGGCCCGCACCGGCAATCCGAATTCCGCGACCTCGCAGTTCTTCATCAACGTGAAGAACAACGACTCGCTCAACGCGCCCAACCCCGACGGCTACGGCTACACCGTGTTCGGCAAAGTCGTTGCCGGCACCGACGTGGTCGACAAGATCCGCACGGTGGCCACCGGCAACAAGGGCGGCATGCAGAACGTGCCGCTCGAAGCCGTCACCATCAAGTCCGCCACGCTGCTGGCGAAGTAATCCCTTTCCCCCTTTTCTCAAGCAGGAGCCCTCATGAGCAACCCCCAAGTCGAACTGCACATCAAGAACTACGGCGTGATCACGCTCGAACTCGACGCCGCCAAGGCGCCGAAGTCGGTCGAGAACTTTGTCTCGTACGTGAAGAAGGGTCACTACGACAACACGGTGTTCCACCGCGTGATCCCCGGCTTCATGGTGCAAGGCGGCGGTTTCGAGCCCGGCATGAAGCAAAAGCCCACCGACGCCGAGATCCAGAACGAAGCCAACAACGGCCTGAAGAACGACAACTACACCGTGGCAATGGCCCGCACCAGCGCGCCCCACTCGGCCACCGCGCAGTTCTTCATCAACGTGTCCGACAACGGCTTCCTGAACCACACCGCACCTTCGGCCCAGGGCTGGGGCTATGCCGTGTTCGGCAAGGTCATCAACGGCACCGACGTGGTCGACAAGATCAAGGCCGTGAAGACGGGCCGCAAGGGCTTTCATGACGACGTGCCGCTCGAAGACGTCGTGATCGAAAAGGCCGTTGTCACCGCTGAATGACGAACAGGCGCGACGCGGCATGACGACTGTGGCGAACCCGGCTTTTACCGAGCTGGTGGCGCCACCCGCGTGGCGCACCGTCGACCTGATTTCCGACCTGCACCTGCAGGCCGGCGAGCCCGCCACCTTCGAGGCTTGGCAGGGCTATCTGCAGACCACGCCTGCCGACGCACTGATCATCCTCGGCGATCTGTTCGAGGTGTGGGTCGGCGACGATTCGGCCACCCTCCCCGGCTTCGAGGCTCAGTGCGCCGACTTGCTGCGCCGCACCGCGCAGCGGCTGCCGGTGTTCTTCATGCACGGCAACCGTGACTTCCTCGTCGGCCCGGCGTTTGCGACGCAGTGCGGCCTCACGCTGCTCGACGACCCGACGGTGCTCGTGCTGCACGGTCAGCGCTGGCTGCTGAGCCACGGCGACATCCTCTGCCTGGAAGACACCGAGTACCTCAAGTTCCGCGCGCAGGTTCGCACGCCCGAGTGGCAGGCCGCGTTCCTCGCAAGGCCGCTGGAAGAGCGCCGCGCGCTCGCGCGCTCCATGCGTGTGCAGAGCGAAGACCGCAAGCGCAATCCGTCGACCGTCTGGGCCGATGTCGACACCGCAGCGGCACGCGAGTGGCTGCAACAGGCAAACGCCCCCACGCTGGTGCACGGCCACACGCATCGCCCCGCCGATCACGACATGGGCAACGGCCTGCGCCGCGTCGTGCTGAGCGACTGGGATGCTGCCGCGCATCCGCCGCGCGCGCAGTTGCTGTGCCTCTCCACTGCCGGCGCGCAGCGCGTTGATCTGCGCTAGCCGCGCCGCCAGCAATGTTCAAGTGGCTGCGCCGCCTGCGCGCCCTGCCCCCGATTCCTGAAGCCGCCTGGCAGGCCGCGCTCAGGCGCTACGCCTTCCTGGGCGCACTGCCGGACGCCGACCGGCAACGCCTTCGCACGCTGACGGCCGAGTTCCTGCGCGACAAGGAATTCCACGGCGCCAAGGGCTTCACCATCACCAACGAAGTGGCGCTGGCCATCGCGGCCCAGGCCGTGCTGCCGGTGCTGCACCTCAAGGGCGGGCTGAACTGGTACGACGATTTCGTCGGCATCGTCGTGCACCGCTCCGAGGTAGTAGCGCGGCGCAAAGTGGTTGATGAAGCCCAAGTGGTGCACGAGTACGGCGAAGTCGTGGCTGGCGAAGCGATGGAGCGTGGCCCCGTCATGCTGAGCTGGGACGACGTGCTGGCGAGCAGCGTCACCAGTGAGCGCGGCTACAACGTCGTGATCCACGAGTTCGCCCACAAGATCGACATGCGCAGCGGCGACGCCAACGGCTGCCCGCCGCTGCCGCCCGGCTTTGCGGGCCAGCGCAACGCGCGCGCGGCCCGCAAAGCCTGGCTCGCCGTGCTGCAGTCCGCCTACGACGACTTCCGCGAGCAGACCATCAAGGCTGAGCGCTTCGGCACCGAGCCGCCGTGGCTCGACGCCTATGGCGCCACGTCGATCAGCGAATTCTTCGCGGTAGCCTGTGAGGCCTACTTCGTGAGCCGTCCCAACTTCGCTCGCGACTTCCCCGGCGTGCTCGCGCTCTTCGATGAATTCTTTCTGCCCAGAAGGCCCTGACACCTGAACAGGGGGCAGTCAATTTGCAGCTGCTGCCTGACCCGTCCTGCCATAGGTTGACACCTATGAGGGACACAGAGCCGGCCTGTTCAAGCCGGCCAGAGACGCCCGATGGACCTCATCGGGCGTTTT
>NZ_FNOL01000066.1:0-1008 GCF_900106655.1 Variovorax sp. YR634 | reverse complement strand
AGCGTGAAGCGGTGCGTGATCAGCAGGGCCGGGTCCACCTTGTGGGACTGCACCGTCTTCAGCAGCATCGGCGTGGACACGGTGTCGACCAGCCGCGTGGTGATCGCGATGTTCTGCGACCACAGCCGCTCCAGGTGAAGCTCGGCCGGGTGCCCGTGAACGCCGATGTTCGCGATGGTGCCGCCGGGCGCCACGATGTCCTGGCACAGCACGAAGGTGGCCGGTATGCCGACCGCCTCGATCGACACGTCGACGCCGCGCCCGCCTGTCAGCGCGAGCACCGCCTCGGCCGCCTTGCCGTCGGTGCTGTTGATCGTGTGCGTCGCGCCGAAGCGGCGCGCAACCTCGAGCCGGCCGTCGTCCAGGTCGATCAGGATGATCTGCGACGGCGAATAGAACTGGGCCGTGAGCAGCGTGGCCAGGCCGATCGGCCCGGCGCCCACGATGGCCACCGTGCTGCCGGGCGCGACCTTGCCGTTGAGCACGCCGCATTCGAAGCCGGTCGGCAGGATGTCGCTGAGCATCACCAGCGCCTCTTCGTCCGCGCCGGGCGGAACGGGATACAGGCTGGTGTCCGCATGCGGAATGCGCACGTACTCGGCCTGCGTGCCGTCGATGGTGTTGCCGAGAATCCAGCCGCCGGTGGCGCAGTGCGAATACATGCCGCGGCGGCAGTTCTCGCACTTGCCGCACGACGAGATGCACGAGATCAGCACATGGTCACCCGGACGGAAAGCCGTGACGCCGGCGCCGACGCTCTCGATCACGCCCACACCCTCGTGCCCGAGGATGCGGCCCGGCGTGCAGGTCGGTACATCGCCCTTGAGGATGTGCAGGTCGGTGCCGCAGATGGTCGTCTTGAGTATCTTGACGATGGCGTCGCCCGGCGCCTGGATCTCCGGCTTGGGATGGTCTTCGAGCGATTTGAGGCCGGGGCCCCGGTATACGAGTGCTTTCATGCCGCAACGTTATGCGTCCCTGCCCGCCCTCCCCTTGCGATAGCGCAAG
>NZ_FNOL01000036.1:0-49488 GCF_900106655.1 Variovorax sp. YR634 | reverse complement strand
AGAGCTGAACGGCTCGAATCCGATCTTCGTAGGAATACACGAACTACCTCCTGGTAGTCCAAGTTTTCGTCCGCACCCCCCTAGGGTCAGAGATCAGCGCAATCCAACAACCTGTACGCTCGCCCTACGCGAGCTCCTTCTTGTAGGCGATCATTTCGATCTTCATGTTTTCATTCTTCGACGGCAGCGCGGCTACCCCCACGCAGCACCGTGCCGGCTTGTGCCCGTTCATCGCCTTCAGATACACCTCGTTCACCGCGTCATAGTCGTCGACGTTCACAAGATAGACATTGACCTTGACTACGTCCGCAAACGTCGCGTCGCATTCCTTAAGAATGTTGGCGAGGTTTTTCATGCATTGGGCCGTCTGATCTCGAATGTCTGGAGGAAATTGGCTGGTCTCGGGGTCATAGCCGGCCGTCCCTTTGGTGAAGATCCAGGGACCAACGATCGACGCGTGCGAGAACGGCCGGTCGTGGGCGTGAGAATCTACTAAGCGAACATCATTTGTCATGAAAGATCTCCGGTTGGTTGTTGTGTGTCATTTCCTGAGGCGCATAGTTCGTCGTTCGATCCACCGGATCGTTAGCGTCAGGGGCCAGCAGATGACGAAGTAGGCTACCGCGACCGCCGTGAATATCTCCAGTGGCCTGAACGTGGAAGAGGACAGCTCAGTCGCCCTGCGGGTGATCTCGGGCACCGACAAGACGGATGCAAGCGACGAGTACTTGATCAGCATCACGAAGTTCGAAGCCAGCGGAGGGAGACTGGCCCAGAACGCCTGTGGCAACACGATGCGAGTGAACGTTTGGAGCCTGCTTAGACCGAGCACTCTCGCTGCTTCCACGTGCCCCTTGGGAATGCCTTGGATTCCCGCTCGATAAACTTCACCAATAAAAGCGGACGAGTAAATTGACAGCCCGAGGATTGCTGCAAACATCGGAGAGATGTCGATTCCGAACGATATCGGAAGGACGTAGTAGTACCACAGCAGCTGAATCAGGATCGGGGTGTTGCGCACCAACTCCCCCAACATGATGCTGACAGATCGCACCAGCCTCCATCTGGACAGATCGAGTGACACCAGTACTAAGCCTCCCAGCATCGCCATCATGAGAGTGATCGCCGATATGACCAGAGTGCTCTGTAGGCCCGAGAGCAGGAATGGAAGGTTGTCGCGGACAACATCCCATCTGAACGTGTATGTGCTCATACCCGATTGAGTGGCAGTGCCAAGGCTTACTTGGTGACCATGGGGCCAAGGTTATGCTTCTCCGCATACTTCTTGAGCCGGCCATCGTTGCGGATCGTTCGCACGAACAGGTTGATGTAATTCAACCAAATCTGATCACCCGGAGCCACGACATAAGAATAGGGTGTTACGGCGAGCGGTTCAGACGGAGCAATCAGCTTGGCCCAATCGAATTCCTTTCTGATTCTGACGCTGGCGGGATAGTCACTGATGTAGACATCCGCCTTGTTGGCCGCAAGTTCACTCAACATATCAGCCGGGGGCACCACACTTCGTTGTGTCGCCTTCTTCAGGTAGGTCTTCATGATGTCGTCCATGAAGCTCCCCAGCCCGGTGACAACCCGCACACCAGGTTGATCAACGTCAGCCCACTTCTGGATCTTGCTGCCGTCCTTCACGATGGCATACAGCCCAGACTCGAGGTAAGGATTGGAGAACTCGACAGCCTTGGCCCGCTTCAGAGTGGCGGCGACGGCAAACATTCCGATGTCGCACTTGTCGGCTTGAAGATCGGCAACGAAGGTCGAGAAATTCGTCTCGATGATTTCCAATTGAACGCCGAGCTCCTTCGCTAGTTCTTTGGAGAGATCGACATCGATCCCTTCAAGATCTCCAGTCTTGGGGTTTCGAAACGAGATGGCGTAGTAGTTGGGAACTTGGCAGACTCGAACCTTCCCCTTTTGCGGGATCGAGGTCAGCTTCGAGACTTTCTGCTGTGCTTGGGCAGATGCTGGTCCAAAGATTGTGCAGACGCTGATCGCGGCGGCGGCAAGGGCAGAAAGAATTTTCATTGGAGTCTCCTGTTTTATTGGTTAGAACATCATTTCAAGGAACTGCTTGGCTCTTTCGGTTTTGGGCGATTCAAAGAACTCGTCAGATCCACCTTCTTCGATCAGCTTCCCACCATCGAGAAATGCGATGCGCGTGCTTACGCTTCTGGCGAAGCCCATCTCATGAGTGACCACGATCATGGTCTGGCCTTCCTCGGCGAGCTTCTTCAATACGGCCAAAACTTCGTGACGAAGCTCGGGGTCGAGAGCGGACGTTGGTTCATCGAAGAGAATGACCTTCGGGTTCATTGCCAAAGCGCGAGAGATCGCCACTCGCTGCTGCTGACCGCCTGAGAGTTGCGCCGGATATACGTCTCGCTTGTCCGCAATGCCGACCTTGTTAAGGATCTCAAGAGCGGATGAGATCGCGGCATCTCGCGGTATGCCGCGAACGCGAATCGGCGCTTCGATGACGTTCTGCAAAACGGTCATGTGCGGCCACAGATTGAATTGCTGGAAAACCATCCCGATGTCCCACCTCATCAGTTTGGTAGCTGCCTGCGAATGGCTGCCGGAAGCTGCGCCAGCGACGGTCGTTCCGTTGACGCGAATCTCTCCAGAAGAGATTTCCTCAAGTAGCGCCAGGCATCTCAGAAAAGTTGTTTTGCCTGAGCCGGAAGGACCTATGAGACTGACGATCTCGCCTTCTTCAACGTTCAAAGAAACGTCGTTGAGCACGGAAAGCGCGCCAAAACTCTTCTTGAGATGACTTGCTTCGAGAATGGTTTTTCTGAATGCCGACACTTTGAAGTTCCGCGTTTGGTGATAGTCCCGTTGCACCAGATTAGGAGGGGATATCAGTCGGAGTGGAAGGTGCCAAATTGCGAACGCCGTGTTGCCCCAAATAGATCACCACAGCTGATCGAGCAAAAAAAGCAGGGGCGGCCGCGAGCTTCCGCACAGCTCTTTCCGCCTGGTGGTCGCAACTCGAAACCTGGAGCGTGCAGCCATCCAACGAGGCCCCGACGGCGTGAGCCATCGACGGCTTCTCAAGCTCCTCGGGCGATTGCTCTCGCGTCACGCCGCGCCGCGCCGCAAACACGTTGGCAGAGTTCGCCACGTGCTATCCGACCCGAGCGCGGGTTTGGTGCGCAAACCGCAGCCAAAGCCGGGCGCGAGCGGGACGCGCACAAGACCAGCGTCATCGAGACAGAGCGATTACTCTCGAGAAAAAATCGGAACAATGGTTACGGTCTTGATCGTCACCCAGTTGGGAAACAACGAAGCGCCAACGGCTGCACATGGATGCGTTTCCACTTCGCCGAAAACGTTGACCGATGCATTCCCCTGGCGCGACCGATCGAGCCACGGGGGTACGGCTTCGGCACGAGGAACCACCCGGCGGTGTGTTTCGAACGATCTGTGCTCGTCTGATTGCAGCAAGATTGTGGCTGTACTGATTGCCCTTGATTCGCTAGCATGATTACGGATTGCACGTCACGTGGTGTGCACGTTCGCACTTTGCACTGTGCCGCGATCAGAACAATTCGTGATGAGCGCTGGATGGTCTAGCGTTCTCGATATTGGACTTGATGCGTGACCAGAAGATAGGCGCCCTTCGCCAGAGGCTGCGGGGCGATTTGCACGACGAATCCTGATGATCCTGCCGCTGCCACTCAAGTACTTTGCTGAGATCGCCAAGAGTGGGTCGGTGCGTCAGGCGTCAGAGGCGTTGTTCGTTGTACCCAGTGCGATCAGCCGGCAGATCGCCAATCTCGAGCGAGAGTTCGGCGCCGAACTGTTTGAACGATCGCCGCGTGGCATGGTGCTGACAGCGGCAGGCCGCCTTCTTCTGGACTATGTCACCCAGAGCGAGGTTCAAGGACTATTGGTTCGATCGGCCATTGATGACCTCGGTAATTTGCGCAGCGGCTTGGTACGACTGGCAATCGTGGAGGCCGCCTCCATGAGCTTCATGCCCGATCTGCTGGTCGGCTTCGCGCGCGAGCATCCGAACATCGCGTTCCAATTGAGCGTGTGCGGAACGGCGCAGATCGTGGAATCGGTGGTGGATCACACGGTGGACATCGGTCTGGCTTTCAATGTACTCAACCGCGACGATGTCACGTTGCATGGGCGAATTTCGCAGCCGCTGCAGGTCATCTGCGCGCCCACCCATGCCCTCGCCGCGCGCTCTATGGTTTCGATCAGCGAACTGATCGACTTTCGAGCTGCGGTGCCTGATCGTACGTTCGGTGTGCGATACCTCATTGATAAAGCGGCAGAAGAGGCCAAGGTCGAACTTCGAATAGCCTACGAGATGAACTCGCTGCAAGCGATCAAGAGCATCGTTCGGCGCTCCGACGTGATTGGCTTCATGCCTCCCATGACCTTTGCTCACGAACTCGAGGAAGGTTGGTTGCACGCGGTAGCGCTATCTGAACGGGCTTGCGAGGCCGCAACCATCGACGTGGTCACCTCGCGTCAGCGCAAGCTCCCGCTCGCCGCCACCGCCTTCTTGCAGTATCTCCTGATCTCAGTGCGAACACCCTCGCCTTGAGGCGCCGTAACGAGTGCGCCGCCGCCCCCTGCGGGTCGCCGCAAGTCAGCTGCAGCGCGGGCCCAGAGGGCTAACCCGGTGTTCTGTTTACTGCACCGCAGCGATCTCCTTTACATGACTTCCCGGGCGATTCAGTCGTAGGCCTAATCCGTCCGCCGCCCGAATGGAGGCGTGAAGGAGACAGGATGAAGACTGCGATTATTGGTTGCGGAGCCATCGGGCAACGCCTTTGCGAACTGGTGCCTCAACTGGTCCCAGAGGTCGGGTTGGCTGTGGTTGCCGAACGCCAGGAAGCACACGCCGCGCTTCGCGAACGTCTCGATTCGCGAGTACTGCTCGTGAGTTCCCCCGATGCGCTCATCGAAGCCGGCGTGACATTGGCCATCGAATGTGCGGGCCACGCGGCACTACGCGGGTACGGCCCGACGCTTCTGCGCCGTGGCATTGATCTGATGGTGGTGTCGGTGGGGGCGTTGGCCGATGCCCCGACCGAGACGCTACTGCATCGCGCGGCCGTGGACGGCGGCTCGAAGATTCGAATTCCCTCTGGTGCTGCTGGTGGCCTGGACGTGCTCACCTCTGCCCGCTTGGCGGGTCTGGAGAGTGTGGCCTATCGCTGTGTCAAGCCGCCAGCCGCCTGGCAAGGAACACCGGCTCAGACCATGGTGGCTCTGGAGAGTCTGAGCGAATCAACGGTCTTTTACTCAGCCTCCGCTCGCGAAGCGGCGCGCCTGTTTCCACAGAACGCCAACTTCGCGGCGTCGGTCGCGCTGGCAGGTGTCGGATTCGACAACACCACCGTCGAGTTGTGCGCGGATCCGAAGGCCACGCGCAACACACACAGCGTGCACGCCAAGGGTGTGTTCGGCGACATCGCGTTTCAGATCAACGGCATTTCGCTGGCCACCAATGCGAAGACGTCGCTCCTCACGCCGTACAGCGTGGTGCGGATGCTCATGAACCTCTGCCGGCCGGTAGCGCTGGCCTAAACCCCCTGAACTTTTAGACAAGGTAGATCAAATGACAAAGAAATCCGACTCCATCATCAATCCGTTCAATGGGCAGATCGTGGGCGAGATGCCCGTGTCTGAGGCCGACGATGTCGAGCTCAGCATCGTGCGCGCTCAGAAGGCGTTCCAGGTGATGCGCAAGCTGCCGCGCTTCGTTCGCGCCGACATCCTGATGAAGGCTGCCGAGCTCGTCGCGAGTCGTCGCGACGAGTTCGCTCGAACCATTGCCGCCGAAGCAGGTAAGCCGCTGTATGACGCTCGCGGCGAGGTTGCGCGCAGTATCTTCAATCTCAAGAACGCCGCGCAGGAGGCCCGTCACGCGGCCGGTGAGGAAATTCCGCTGGACCTGGACGCGGGGGTCTTCGAGTACCAGACGACCGATGCACGAGGCGTGTCGACCAAGCTGGCTGACTTGGACCACAACGCCCTGGCCCAGATGCGCCGCCGCGTCGGTATCGCCCGTCGCTTCCCGATCGGCACGATCCTCGCCATCGCACCCTTCAACTTCCCGCTGAACTTAGTGCTGCACAAGGTCGCACCGGCGATTGCCGCTGGCAACTCGGTGGTGCTCAAGCCGGCGCCGCAGACTCCGCTGACCAGCAAGCTGTTGCAGGAGGTGTTTCGTGATGCTGGCCTGCCCGATGGGGCTCTCGAGGTCTGCCACTGCTCCGTGCCGCTGGCCGAAGGCATGGTCAAGGACGAGCGCTTCGCGATGGTCACGTTCACTGGCAGCGCCAAGGTGGGCTGGCACATCAAATCCATCGCCGGTCGCAAGAAGGTCGCGCTCGAGCTTGGAGGCAACGGCGCCGTGATCGTTGCCGAGGACGCTGACCTCGATCTGGCGGCGACGCGTTGCGTGCGCGGCGGGATGGTGTACGGCGGCCAATACTGCATCGGTGTCCAACGCATCCTCGTACATGTCTCGGTGCGCGAGGCCTTCGAGAAGAAACTCGTGGAGAAGGTGCGCGCATGCCGTGTCGGCAACCCGATGGAGGAAGGCATCGATGTCGGCCCGGTCATCGACGAGAACTCGGCGAAGCGCATCCAGGGATGGATCGACGAAGCGGTGGCTCAAGGCGCTCGCGAACTCGTGGGTGGATCGCGCGCGGGCGCCGTCGTTCAGCCGACCGTCCTGACAGATACGGTCAAGGGCATGAAGGTGGAAGACGAGGAGATCTTCGGCCCCGTCGTGACGCTCAACAGTTTCCGGACATTCGAGGAAGCAGTCGAGCGTGCGAACGACTCGCGCTACGGTTTGCAGGGCGGCATTTTCACCAACGACATCCGCCGAGCCTTCCAGGCTGTGGAGGACTGGGATGTGGGCGGTCTGATGATCAACGACGTCTCGATCTATCGCATCGACAACATGCCGTTCGGCGGCTGGAAGGAATCGGGTGTGGGGCGCGAGGGCACGCGCTACGCGATGGACGAGATGTCCGAGATCAAGTTGATGGTCATCAACTACGTGTGAAGCACCGTGTGAGCGGCCCTACTTAGAACCAGGAGACAACGAAATGTTCAAACGATCGAATTGCTCGAGCAGCTGCGCCTGCGCAGCAACACCTGCTATCTCTCGGGCTGCTCGGCGCGGCCTTCTGCTTGCGACCGCGGTACTTGGCCTCGGTCTCGGGCAAGTCAGCCACGCCCAGTCGCAGGTTATTCGCATCGGCGCGCCACTGCCGATGACGGGTGCGCTCTCGCCCGAGGGACTGCGAATGAAGCAGGGCAATGATCTGTGGGCTGAGACGGTCAACAAGGCCGGAGGAATCAAGGTGGGGAACGGCCGTGCCAAGGTCGAGATGATCTATGTCGACTACCAGTCCAACACACCGAAGGCTGTGCAACTGGTGGACAAGCTGATCACGCAGGACAAGGTCGACTTCATCTTCTCCCCGTTCGGGTCGGGAGCGACCAAGGCTTCGAGCGCAGTGACCGAGAAGAACGGTGTGCCCAACATCGCAGCCACAGCCTCGTCAGTTGAGGTCTTCGACCAGGGACACAAGTACATCTTCGGTCTGCTCACACCGAACAACACGCTGATCGAGCCGACGGCCGAACTCGCCGCGACTCGCCTTCCGGCCAACGCCAGAGTGGCGATCCTTGCTCGCAACGATCTTTTTCCTACAGCGGTCGCCAACGAGCTGGAGAAGGTCGCGAAGAAGCGCAACTACGAAGTCGTCTACAACGAGAAGTACGCAATCGGTGCACTGGACCATGCGGGCGCGCTGGTTCAGATCAAGGCGGCCAAGCCGGACTGGATCTTCGTGTCGGGCTACACCAACGATCTGATACTCGTGCGCAAGCAGATGAAGGATGCGGGTCTGAACGCGCCCGTCGTGACGATGATCACCGGTCCGAGCTACCGAGAGTTCGTCGAGTCACTCGGCCCCCTCGCCGAGAACGTCAGCAGCGCGGTATGGTGGCACCCGGCATCCAAGTACACCGGCACCGACATCTTCGGCTCGACTGCCAAGTACGTCGAAGCGTTCAAGGCGCGCTTCGGTACCGAACCGGACTATGCCAACGCGGTCGCTTCGCTCTCAGGCGTAGTGCTGCAGGCCGCCATCGAGAAGGTCGGCTCAGTGGATCGCGCCGCAGTCCGCGACCAGCTCGCCAAGCTGAAGATGGACACCTTCTATGGGCCCGTGGCCTTCGACCAGAAGGGGATGGTCAATTCGTACCTCCCGCCTGTGTTCCAGATCCAGGGCGGTAAGTCGGCGGTCTTGTATCCGCCAGCCATCGCCACCGGCAAGCTGCGCTGAGCGCACGCTGAGAGCTGTCATGGTACTTCTTCAAGTTCTGCTCAACGGTCTGCTGCTGGGCGGTATCTACGCGTGCATCGGCGCAGGGTTCTCACTCGTGTGGGGTGTGGTGAACATCATCAACATCCTGCACGGCTCGTTCATCGTGCTGGGCGGCTACGGGGCCTGGTACGCGTACGCGCACTGGGGCGTCCATCCGTTCATCGCGATGTTGCCGATCGGCCTACTCGGTTACGCCGGCGGATGGCTGCTGCAGCAATACGTCATACGTCACGTGATGGCCGCCAAGGTGCTCGTCACGCTGACGCTTACTTTCGGTCTGAACCTGCTCCTCAACAACTTGATGACCTTTGGCTTTTCCGCCGACTTCCGCAAGGTCGTGCTGCCGAGCCAGGAGCCCATCACATGGGCTGCGCTCACGCTGCCGACGGATCGAACCTTGAGCATGCTTGCCGCGGTGGCGGTTGTCTTGCTCACGCACGTCCTTATGACGCGCACGATGCTGGGGCGCTCGATCGTCGCGGTGCGCATGGATCCGCAGGCGGCGCAGCTGATGGGCGTCGACGTGCCGCGAACCTTTGCCGCGACGTTCGGCATCGGCACCGGGCTCGCATTGATCGCGGGCGCGATTCTCTCGCCGATCTTTCCAATCTCGCCTGTTGCCGCGGACGGCTATCTGGGCAAGGCGTTCATCGTCTGCGTGCTCGGTGGCCTTGGCAGCCTGCCAGGCGTGCTGGCTGGCGGCGTTTTGTTGGGTGTGGTGGAAAGCGTGGGCAGCTATTTCCTTGGCTCGAGTCACGCGCTCACGCTGTCGTATGTGCTGCTGCTTGCATTCCTGCTTCTGCGGCCGCAAGGCCTGATGGGCAAGAAAGGGTTCGAATGAAACTGAACAATACCGTGTTCTGGGCGATCTTCGCCGGCAGCGTCGTGCTGCTGACGATCGTCGGTGACAACTATTGGCTGCGCTTCGGCACGACGGTGGCGCTGTACGCCGCCCTTGCCAGCGCTTGGAACATCATCGGCGGCTTCACCGGCTACCCGTCGTTCGCGACCGCTGCCTTTTTCGGTCTGGGTGCCTACGCGTCGGCCATCGGCCAGATGCACGGCATCCCGATGCCGCTCGCGTGGGCTCTGGCCGCGCTGATCGGCGGTGTGTTCGCGCTGCTGCTCGGGTTGGGCTTGCTGCGCTTGCGTGGCCACTACTTCGCCGTCGCGAGCCTGGTGGTTGCCGAAGTGTTCCGCGAGGTGATTACCGCCGGTGGTGACTTCACAGGCGGCGGCATGGGGCTCAACCTCGCGCTTCTGCCGATCTCGTCGTTGGCGCAGGCGCGACTCTTCCTGATCGTCTTCAGCACGCTCGCGGCGCTCTCCGCGTTGCTCTCCTTCTGGATCATCGGCTCGCGCTTCGGCGTAGCCTTGCGCTGTATCGAGCAGAACGAAGACGCCGCGGCGATGATTGGCGTGGCCGTCACCCGCCACAAGGCGTTCGCGCTGGCGCTGTCGGCCGTGTTCGCTTCGGCCGGGGGCGCGGTGTACGCCAATTGGCTCAACTACATCGACCCGAGCGACGTCTTCAGCGTGCTCCTGTCGGTCAAGCCCATCGTGATCGCGCTGATCGGCGGTGTCGGCACCGTGGTTGGACCGTTTGCGGGCGCTGTCGCTCTGGCAGGCCTGGAAGAGCTGGTCATCAAGGGTGCGCTGGACCTCAACGGAGTCTTCCTCGGATTGGCGATCGTTCTGTTGGTCCTGTTCATGCCGCGTGGCGTCATGGGCTTTCTGTCGCCTGCGCGGCGTGCGAGAAAGGCATCCACGTGAAGGCGCCGCTTCTGCAGCTAGACGAGGTGTCGCTGTCATTCGGCGGCCTCAAGGCACTGTCGAACGTGACTTTTCGGATCGATGCTGGCGAGATCGTGGGCCTGATCGGACCGAACGGTGCGGGCAAGACAACTCTCGTGAACGTGTGCAGCGGCGTTTTTCGCCCGTCACATGGCACCGTGCGATTCGAGGACCACGTGATCTCGGGAATGCGGCAAGACCAGGTGGCGCAGCGCGGGATGGCGCGAACCTTCCAGGTTGTCCAGCCATTTCCGGCAATGACGGTGCGCGAGAACGTGACGGCCGCCGCCCTCTTCGGAGGTGGCATCCGTCACGTGCCCGAAGCACGCAAGTTCGCCGATGAGCAACTCGAATTCGTCGGACTGGCACCGCACGCCGACAAGAGTGCAGCGAATCTCTCACTGGCTCATCGGAAACGCCTGGAACTGGCCAAGAGTCTTGCAATCAAGCCACGCCTGATCTGGCTCGACGAGGTGAATGCGGGACTCAACTCTGACGATCTGGAGAAGACGCTTCACCTGATCCGCAGCATCGCCGCGCGCGGCATCACGATTGTGATGATCGAGCACCTCATGAAAGTCGTCATGGGTGTCAGCACGCGCATCTTGGTCCTCAAGAGCGGAACGCTGATCGCGGATGGACTGCCCATGGACGTGATCCGCGATCCGACCGTGGTCGAGGCCTATCTGGGAGGGCACTATGCTGAAGACGGGAGCCGCCGCGATGTCTGAACTGTTGCATGTCTCGAACTTGCACGCCGGCTATGGCGCGGTCAAGGTACTCCACGGTGTCGATCTGCGAGTTGACGCCGGTGAGGTGGTGGCGCTGATTGGCTCCAACGGAGCCGGTAAGTCGACGCTGATGCGCGCGCTATCCGGCCTGACGAACTCCGGCCAGGGCACGGTACAGCTGGGCCAGGCAGAACTGCATGCGATGCCTGCCCAGCGGCGCGTGGCTTCGGGTCTCATTCATGTGCCAGAAGGCCGACGCCTCTTTCGTTCGATGAGCGTTGAGGACAACCTGTTGATGGGTGCATTCTTGCGTCGCGACCGTACCGAGGTGCGAAAGACGCTCGACACGGTCTACGGGATCTTCCCGAAGCTGCGCGAGCGCGCACGACAGGACGCGACCACGATGTCCGGAGGCGAGCAGCAGATGTGCGCGATCGGACGCGGCCTGATGGCCGATCCGCGCCTGTTGATGATCGACGAACTTTCGCTCGGACTGTCTCCGCGGCTTGTCGGAGAACTTGCCGAGGCACTGCGTCGTGTCAATCAGCTGGGCGTCGCCATCTTGCTGGTCGAACAGGACGTCGGTACGGCGTTGAGTCTGTCGTCACGTGCCTATGTGATGGACCAGGGGCGCATTGCCCACTCTGGTCCTTCGCACTCGCTTGCGGGAGATCCCGTCGTTCGAGCCGCGTACATGGGCGGGGTGTAACTCCGCCCGCCACGTGTTTCGCGTGGCCATTCTTCTCAATCCCATGAACTCGTTGGAGGCATGTTCAATGTTCAAGCGTTCCCTTCCGATCTCGGCACTTGCTGTCGCCGCTGCGTTCAACCTGCCGGCAATGGCCCAGGAAAAAGTCACCTTCGCGTACATCGAAGAGCCGCCGTTCGCGACAACGATCAACGGTCAGCCGGCCGGTTCGGACGTCGATGTCGCGCGAACCGTTCTCGCCAGAATGGGTATCAAGGACGTGGAGGTGAAGAAGGTGGAGTTCGCTGAGCTGCTGCCCGGGGTAGCTTCCGGGAAGTGGACGATGAACACCGGTCTCTTCGTCACGCCGGAGCGCTGCAGGACTGTCGCGTACTCCAATCCGATCTGGGCTCTGGTCGACGGCATGATCGTGCGCCCAGGCAACCCGAAGCGCGTATCGAGCTACGCCTCTGTCGCGAAATCGGATGCGCGGCTGGGCGTCGTCAAGGGAACCGTGCAGTTAGCCACCGCCAAGGCGGCCGGTGTTCCTGCCGAGCGCATCGTCGAGTTCGGAGCGCAGGAGGAGATCATTGCCGCGATCAAAGCAGGCCGCGTCGACGCCTACCCGAACTCAGCGCTGGGCCAGCGGGCGCTTCTTGCTTCGCTGAAGGATTCGGATCTGACGTTGGCTCAACCGTTCGAACCACCGACGGACAGCAACGGTCGCGCAAAGGCGGGATTCGGTGCGTACTCGTTCAATCAGGCCAATGGTGCCTTCGTCGCTCGCTTCAATGCGGAGCTCGCGAAATACCTCGGCTCCGACGAGCACCGTGCGCTGCTGGCCAAATACGGGTTCGTTGCCGACGAGATCACGCCGGCGCTGACGGCGAAGAGCGACGCCCTGTGCAAATAGGCCAGGAGGCTGGTGAGACCCGCGATTCCCCCGGATGTCTATGATCGCGATCTCGCGGGACTTCATATCGCTCGGTGCCTCACGGTATGGCGTTCGACGATGAACACCACCGGTGTGCCGCACTGCGCGCCCCCAATCGGATGATCTAAGCCTCATGGACGATCTGCCGCATCTGTTCGAGGATCTCATGGCGTTTGTTGCAGTCGTCGACGCCGGCGGCTTCAACGCTGCGGGCAGCCGTTTCGGCCTGCCTCCTTCGAGCCTGAGTCGGTCGGTTGCGGCGCTCGAGAAGCACCTCGGTGTCAGTCTACTGGTGCGCACGTCGCGTCGATTTGAGGTGACCGCAACGGGCCGGCGCACCTATGACGATGCCGTTGCCACGCGCGCAAGGTTGCAGGAGACGGTTGCAGCCGCGCGCGAGTCGCACGGTGTGCCTTCAGGTACCCTGCGTGTCTCGTGCCCGCTGGCGCTCGCGTCCACGGTCGTGGGACGAATCGCCATAGAGTTCATGGCCCGCCATCCAGGCGTGCGTGTCTCGATCGAATCCACCGATGGCCGCGGACAACCCTTCAGTGAACCCGCGGACATCGCAATTCAGCCGAGCATCCGACCTCTGCGCGATTCCAGCATGGTGGCTCGCCGCCTCGTCGATGTGCGCTATGTGATGGTCGCCGCGCCGCATCTGTGGCACAGTATTCCAGCGGCGCCTGGCGGGTCCGCGGAGTTCCCGCGCTTCCCCGCCATCGGTTGGACTTTCTTTTCCAGCCCGGCACTCTGGTCCTTGCGGCACCGCGAGCATGGACAGCATGCGATCGAGGTTGACGTGCGATTCACCACGGACAACTTGTTGCTGGTGCGTGAGGCAGCGCTCAAGGGCGTCGGCGTGGCACAGTTGCCCTACGCCATGTGCAAGGAAGATATCAATCGCGGCGAGCTGAACTTGGTCACGCCCGATTGGCTGCCACTCCACGTCGGCATCTATGTGCTCTACCCTTCGCGCCGCGCCCTCACGCTCGCGGGCCGGAAGTTCATCGACGCGCTCGTTGACGGAACGGCCTTGCTCGATAGAGGGCCGGACTAGCGTTTCATCGTTCCAGCGCAGCAACGCTGCATTCCACCCGTGCCCTTACGGGTGGTAGACGTACTTCCTAACATCCAGTGCAGCCGCAGTCCATGCGGCACCTGAACGGCCCGAATGACAGGCCGAGGCACGAAAAACATACCGGAGACAAAGTTGGAGAATCAGCGACGCTTTCTATTTCTCGGGCGCGTGGCGGTCCCGATGTTCGGACTCGCCCTGGCGGTTCTCGTGTCCTCTTGCGGAGGCGGCGGTGGCGGAGGAAGTGGCGGTATTGCGCCCCCTGCGCCTGCCTTCAGCTCGCAACCCGTAACGACATCTTCTGGTGTGTTCCAGGGAATGGATTCGCCCCTGGGACGCGGAACGGAGTTCAGGGGTATCCGCTATGCAACCGCCCCTCGCTGGACCCCTCCCCAAGCGCCGGTCGCGGCAATGGACACCAAGGTGGCCAGCACATTTGGCGCCAGTTGCCCCTCGGTCGGCGCGCCCAACGAGGCCGAGGACTGCTTGTTCCTGAACGTCTATGTTCCGCCCCACACGAAGGCCGACGCCCAGCTTCCTGTTCTCGTGTTCAGCCATGGCGGCGGGTTTGTCGCCGGAAGCGGCCAACTCTATCCCGCGACGAGCCTGGCAGCCGACAACAACATGATCGTGGTCACGCTCAACTATCGGCTCGGTGCGCTGGGCTGGCTTAGCAACAGCAAGCTGGCAGCGTCTGCTGCCAACGAGTTTGAAGCCGTCGGGGACGCAGGGAACTACGGACTGATGGACCAGCAGTTCGCGCTACGGTGGGTCAAGGACAACATCGCAGGCTTTGGTGGCGACCCCGCAAAGGTGACGTTCTCCGGAGAGTCCGCAGGCGGGATCAGTGTGCTTGCGACGCTCACATCCACCAATACAGCCCAGAACCTGTTCAGAGCTGCGATTGTCGAGAGCGGGTCGTTCTTCTACTACACGTCGCAAAGCGCGGCGTCGCGTCAGGCGACCTTGGGTGCGGCCTTCGAGTCGGATCTCGGCTGTGATTCCGCATCCTGCCTGCGCTCAAAGACCGTGGCACAGGTGCTTGCCTCTCAAGGCCGGATATTTGGCCGCTACAACCTTGGCCCCGTGCACAGTACAAAGCTCGTGCCCCTCGCACCGAAAGCGGCGCTCGAAGCGGGCCAGTTCATCAAGGTTCCGGTGATGCAAGGCATCACTGCCAACGAGGGACGCTTCTTCCTCTCGCGCCTGCTCGCGCCGCTGCCCACAACCGTGCAGATGCTGGCCGCGGGCGGGCCGGCCAACTACGACTTGCAGAATCCGAACGGCTATTGCGGCACAGCGGGAGCTCCCGCGACGTGCACCTATTCGCAGATCATCGGGAAGGTGATGGCGAGTCCCACGCCGGACACGGTAGACGCCGCCTACCTGCGCATCATGAATCCCACAGCCATCACATCAGACTTCCTGAGCTTGCTGGCGACCACCTATCCAGCGGCGAATTTCAAGAACACCTTCTTGAACAATGCGCCAAGCGCCGACATGGCCATATCTCAGCTGTGGGGCGACGCGATCGTCGCCTGTCCTGCACGCGCGGCAAACTCGGCCCTCGCTCGTTTCGTCAAGGTCTATGCATTCGAGCTGGATGACCCGGCAGCGCCACAAGCAGGCAACATGGTGGGGTTTCCGCTCGGTTCTCAACACACCGCTGAGTTGAGCTACCTCTACGACCTGGGAGCGGCCCTCAATACGGACCAGCAGCAACTGGCGCTGTCCATGCGGCGGTACTGGGGCAATTTTGTGACCAATCTCGATCCGAACGGTAGCTCCTTGCCTCCATTCGATGCCTTCCCCGTCGCACAGATCTTCAGTCCAGGCGCTGGTCAGCTCAGGAGTGCGCCGGACCTTGATCAACGCCACTTCTGCAGCGGCATCTGGGATCCGATCCGCGCGGCGACTCCATAGGCAAGTAGCCAAAGGCGGCAGCCCGAGCAATCAGGCCGGGGGCGTGGAGGCAGCTATCAAGTTCCGGGAGAGCAGGCCGAGGCGCCGGATGCCGTCTTCGATCCGATCGCTCCACTCAGACCCGGCGCTCAGCCGCAGGCAGTTGCGAAAGCGTCGGCTGGCGGAAAAGACATCACCCGGGGCGAAGCAGATACCTTGCTCGAGTGCTGCATCGAACAGTGCGCGCGAATCGAACCGTCTCGGCAGCTCCACCCAGATCATGAAGCCGCCCGCCGGCCGGCTGACCTTGGTGTCCGAGGGAAAGCTCTCCTCGATTGCGCGCGTCATGCGCGAGATGTTCTCTTCGAGGAGTCGGCGCAGGCGGCGCAAGTGCGCGTCGTAGGCGCCATTGGCCAAGAAGTCCGTGATCGCGACTTGAGGCAGGATGGGATTGCAGAGGCTGAGCGCGAGCTTGCGCTCCATCACCTGCTGTGTGTAGGCGCCTGGTGCAATCCAGCCGACGCGATAGCCCGGCGCCAACGTCTTCGAGAACGAGCTGCAGTAGATGGTATTGGCGCCGCCATCGAGCGCAATGAATGGCTTCGGCCGCTCGCGGCCAAAGTGGATGTCTCCGTAGACGTCGTCTTCGATCAGCGGCACGGCGCGCTTTGCAAGCAGCGCAAGGAGCGCCCGCTTGTCTGCTTCGACCATGGCCGAGCCGAGCGGATTGTTGAAGGTGGACGACAACACGCAAGCCGCAACGGGCCCGGTATCCAGCAAGCGGGTGAGCGCGGCGATGTCAACGCCGTGCGTGGGGTGGGTAGGCAACTCCAGCGCCTTCAAGCCGAGCACCTCCAGAGTGTGCAGAACCCCGAAATAGGTAGGCGCCTCGATGGCGATCGTGTCGCCGCGCTTGGAAACGGCCATGAGCGCGAGCATCAAGGCCTCGGTGCATCCGTTGGTGATGAGAAGGTCGTCTGGCGAGAGCGCGTGGCCGAAGTGCAGCGCCCGCTTTGCGATCTCGCGGCGCAGACTCGGCTCACCGCGCGGTGTGCCGTACACGTTGTACCTTGAGCCGTGCTCCCGTGCGGCTCGCGCAAGAGCCAGGTCAAGGCGCTTCGACTGGAGAAGCTCGGCATCCGGCACCGCGCAACCGAGTGGCACGAACGCCGAGTTCGAAGCATGTTCGAGCAATGCGGTGACAGCACCGCTGATGGAAACCGTGGAAGGCTTCGCGGGCGGACGCGAGGGAGACGGTAGTTCAAGCCCGGTGCGCCGCGTGGGAGCCACATAGAACCCCGATTGAGGACGTGCGACGAGGACTCCTCGGTCCTCGAGACGACGGTATGCCTGCAGCACCGTGGAAACACTGACGCGGTGCTGCTCGCTGACGGCTCGCACGGACGGCAGACGTGCTCCCGGCGCAAGAGCGCCATTGCTCACCATGCTTTCGATGAGCTCGGCCAGCTGCTCGTAACGGTGCGGAGCCTGCGCGTCCAGCGATGCACGCCCGATCGACGGCAACGCAAGCATCCCGTGCCGCGGAGGCGCAACGTAGAACCCGGACTGCGCTCTTGCGGTGAGGATGCCTTGATCCTCGAGAAGCCGGTACGCCTGTAGTGCCGTGGAGGCGCTGGTGCCATGGCGCTGGCCGACGCTGCGCACAGATGGCAACCGTGTGCCAGGGGCGAGTTCCCCGTTGTCAATCATTCCAGCAAACAGATGAGCCAACTGCTCGTAGCGGTTGGAAAGGTGTCTATCCATGGTGTCTTTCCAGGAAAACCATGCCGATTGTCACTCCGTTACCAGCGGAGCGACAAGCGAAATTGTGATGGTTCGAACAGTTGAAAGCTGTGTCTGTTCTGGTTGGCTCGAACAATTTACTCTGCATGGCAATGAAATGAAAAAGTGTGGGCTGGCATGTCGTGATCTGCGGAGTTCATCGGCGCGGCCTTCTCTTTCGAAACTCGGTACGTTGGAGACGCGCATGCTTGGTACGGAACAGCTGGAATTGAAAACACCATTCGGCCACCTGCGTGGCCTGCGTTCGGACGGTGTGGCATCTTTTCGCAGGGTGCCGTACGCCGAGCCTCCCGTCGGCGACAAGCGCTTTGAAATGCCAAGCGTCGCTCCCCGCTGGCAGGGTGTGCGTGTTGCCACCGAACCTGGTCCTATTCCGCCTCAACTCCCTTCTCGTCTTGATGCGGTCATGGGCGCCTACGAGGCCAAGCAGAGCGAAGACTGCTTGCACCTTGATATCTGGACGACCCACAAGCCCGGTGACCTTGCGCCAGTACTGGTGTTCTTCCACGGCGGGGCGTTCATGACGGGAGGCGGCTCGCTGCCCTGCTACGACGGCAGCGTCCTTGCGAAGGAGAATGGTCTTGTCGTTGTGAATGTGTCCTACCGTTTGGGCCTCCTCGGCTTCTGGCCGCAGCCGGATCTCGGAGGGCTGAATCTCGCTCTTCACGACCAAGTCGCCGCCCTCCGCTGGATCAAGGAGGCGATCAGTTCCTTCGGCGGTGATCCCGAGCGGATCACCGTGACCGGCCAGTCCGCAGGCGCTTTCAGCATCGCCGCACATCTGGGAGCCTGTCAGGGACCAGAGCTTTTCAAGCGGGCAGTCATGATGAGTGCACCGGTGGGCCTGATGTGCCGTACCGTGGATCAGGCACGACCGACCGTCGAGACGGTCCTGAAGGTCCTTGGACTTGATGCGGGGAGGGTGGAAGAGCTTCGCGCCATGCCTCTCGCGCGGATCTTCGAGGGGCTGCAAACCCTGGCAAGCAGGCCGCCGGCCATCAAGGGTGACATCACTCCGCTGTTCATGCCCATCTTGGACGACGGGAATCTTGCCCGTCAGCCAGCCGATTCCATCGCGATGGGAAGCGCGAAATGGTGCGACGTCATGATCGGCGTGACGCGGGAGGAAGGTGCCGCGTTCACCATCACCAACGCTGAGTTGGATGCAGTGTCGGAGGATAGCCTCCGAGAGATGTTCGACACCAGGTTGGGAGGTGGTGGCGAGGCGGCGATCGCAAGAATCCGATCCCAGCGCATCTCCGCGACGCCCCGCGCCATCTTGAATGAGCTCAACACGGACGACTTCTTCACCGGAAAGAGCCTGGAAATGGCGGCCACGCAGTCGCGTCTTGGTCGAAATGCGTTCGTCTATTCCTTCGACTGGCAATCGCCGAACCCGGCGCTGGGCGCCTGTCACTGCATAGACCTGCCGTTCCTGTTTGGAAACATCGACGTCTGGAAGACGTCTCCGATGCTTCATGGTGCGGATCTGAACGAAGTCCGAGGGCTCAGCCGGCTGTATCGAGGCGCGATCGCCGCCTTCGCAGCAAACGGGGATCCGAATGATGTCGGCCTTCCGCAATGGCCTGCCTACAACGCGGATTGGGCTGTACTGCATTTCGATCGTCGCATCCAGGCATGGGGCTACATCGCGTAGATGCAACGCCTCGAACCATATCGATACGACCACATGTGCAAGGAAATGAAATGAAGACTCCCCAAGACAAGTTTGACGAACAGCAGCCGCCGGGTTCGAAAGGAGCCGGCACCTCCGAGTGGCGTGGGCGGTTCCCCTACAGCGAGATCATTTCCCTGCTCGATGTGAATAGACCGCTCAATCTGGCGGAAAGCACGTCTCAGGATCTGACGGTCGGCGAGCTTTTCGATCTGGCCGACTTTTCGAGCATCCGGAAGTTGAAGCTGGGCTATGGCAAGTCCGCCGGCGCGATCGAGCTTCGCGAGGCCATTGCGGACGCTTGCAACGTTCCCGCCGAGCAGATCATCACCACGCAAGGCACTGCGCTCGGCCTTTTTCTTCTCGCCTTCGAAGCCTGCCGTCCCGGTGATGAGGCTGTACTGGCAACGCCGTGCTTTCCGCCGAGCCGTGACTGTCTCCTGGGGGCCGGGGTGAGCGTGCGCGAAGTCAAGTTGTCGTTCGAGCAGGGCTTTCGGCTGGACCTTGATCGGATGGAGGCCAGCCTGTCGCCGAAGACCAAGTTGGTCAGCATTGCCTCCCCGCAGAATCCAAGCGGCGTGCAGACCTCTCGCGCGGACATCGAAAGCCTGCTTGGCCTGATGGAGAAGCGATCCCCCGAAGCCTTGCTCTTTGTTGATGAAACCTATCGTGAGGCCACCTACGGCAACGCCGTGGCCATGGAAAGCCTTGCAGGGAGCGATCCACGCGTCGTCACGGGCGCATCGGTATCCAAGGCGCTGGGTGCTCCAGGCCTGCGCACAGGCTGGCTCACCGTGGAGGATGCCGATCTTCGGGCTCGCCTGACCATTGCCAAGATGAACACCGTGATTTCCGGGGCGGTGCTGGACGAGGCGCTCGCGTGCGTCCTGCTGCGCAACAGGGAAAAGGTGCTCGCACCGCGGCGCCAGATGCTTGCCATTGCCCTCGAGAAACTGGCAGTGTGGTGCGACGCCGAGCGCCAGCGCATTGAATGGGTGCGGCCGAACGCGGGGGCATTGTGTTGTCTGCGCCTGCGCGCGGACGCACTGGACGAAGCGGCCGTCTCTCGTTTCTGGGAACTGCTCCCGGAGCACGACCTTCAGCTCGCTTCAGGGGCATGGTTCGGCGAGAGCAATCGCGTCTTCCGGCTTGGCTTTGGCTATCTGCCGCCGGATCGCCTCGGCGCCGCGCTCTCCGCGCTTTCCGAAGTCCTGAACGCGGTCACCAAATGAGCGGAGCACGGCGATGAAATTGGTGCGATTTGGCCCACAGGGCAAAGAACGGCCGGGGATTCTCGACTCGGCTGGCGTGGTGCGAGACGTCAGTACCCTGGTCGACGACTGGTCTGGGAAAGCCCTGGATGCGCAGTCCTTGAGCCAGATCGCGCGGCTCGACCTTTCCCGGCTGCCGGTCGCAGCGGAAAGCGCCCGCCTGGGCTGCCCCATTGGCATGACGGGAAAGATCGTCTGCGTCGGATTGAACTACGCCGACCATGCCGCGGAGACAGGGTTCGAAGTTCCATCGGAGCCTCTGGTCTTCTTCAAATCTCCGACGGCGCTGAGCGGGCCATTCGACTCCATCTTCGTTCCGAAGACGGCCAAGGCCGTCGACTGGGAAGTCGAGCTTGCCGTGGTCATTGGCGCAACGGCTCGGAATGTCCGCCTTGAAGACGCTGCCTCGTACATCGCTGGCTTCGCCGTCGCCAATGATGTGACAGACCGGGGATGGCAGTTCGAGCGAGGTGGGCAGTGGAGCAAGGGCAAGAGCGCGGACACCTTTGCGCCACTCGGGCCCTGGCTTGTGACGCCAGACGAACTGCCCGAGTCCTTGGATCTCAGGATCTGGCTGAAGAAGAACGACGCGATCAGACAGGACAGTCGCACTAGCAAGTTGCTCTTCTCCGTCCACCAGATCATCTCCCACCTGAGCGAGTTCATGACCCTGCTTCCAGGGGATGTTCTCCTGACGGGAACGCCTCATGGCGTTGCGTTCAACAAGCCGCAGCCCGACTATCTGAAGGACGGCGACGTCATCGCGTGTGGCATCGACGGGCTCGGCTCGCAGCGCTGCACGATTCAAGAGGCCGGTGTCTGAAAACCGGCCCCCGCATACATCAAGGGGATCTTATGAAAGTACGTATTGCATACATTGAGGAACCGCCCTTCTACTGGACCGGATCGGATCAGCGCGCGACCGGTGCGGACATCGAGTTGGCCGATGTCGTGTTGCGGGCGATCGGTGCCACGTCCATCGAGCATCACCTGACCACGTTCGAAGAGTTTCTGCCTGGCGTGAAGGAAGGTCGCTGGGACATGAATGTGCCGATTTTCGTGACAACCGAACGTGCGGAGCACGTCGCTTTCAGCGTGCCGGTCTGGACGCTCGGCGACGGCTTTCTGGTCCACCGGGGCAATTCGAAGGCGTTGGCGAGCTACGCAGCACTGGCAGCACGTAGCGACGCGCGGTTGGGTGTGATTCCTGGCCAGGTTCAGATCCATGCGGCGAAGTCGGCCGGCGTGGCTGACAGCCAGCTCGTGGCGTTCAAGGACCAGCCCGAAGCTGTGGCCGCTCTTCTTGCAGGAAAGATCGACGCGTTCGCTGCAACCGCCATTGGAAACCGGGACACGGCAAGCAAGCACAGTGAGCTGGAGGCAGTCGCGCATGAAGCAGGCAAGGCAGCAAATTCGCCTGTGGGGGCCTTCTCCTTCAGCAAGGGCAATCACGCGCTCCTGCAAGCTGTGAACGATCAGCTTCGTGCGTACCTCGGTTCCGCGGATCACCGCAAGCTGGTGGCCAAGTACGGGTTCACGGAAACCGAGATCAATGGCGTGGTTGCTCGCAAGGGATAAGGGCAGCCCATGACTTTCCGTGATGCACAACGCCTTTCGGAAAGCGCCGACCAGAACAAATGTTGACTCAGATGATGTGTTGGAGATGAACATGAAGCGAACCCGTGGCTACAAGGTGGTCGATGTCTTTACGCGTCGACCGCTTCTCGGCAATCCGGTTGCCGTGGTGCTGGATGCACAGGATCTGACGACCGACCAAATGCAGGCCATCGCGAACTGGACCAACCTGTCCGAGACGACGTTCGTGCTGCCACCTACGGCGGCCGGTGCCGACTATCGGCTGCGGATCTTCACGCCGCGCAGCGAGCTTCCCTTTGCAGGCCACCCGACGCTCGGCAGCGCACACGCCGTCCTGGAAAGTGGGCGCGTCACCGCCAGGCAAGGTGGGCGATTGATTCAGGAATGCGGCATGGGCTTGGTCGAGGTGACTGTCGAGGAGCGGGACGGTGGCCGCCAGCTTGCATTCAGCTTGCCGACGGCGACGATCAATCCGCTCACCGCGGCAGACACAGAGGTGCTGGAGACGATTCTGGGATGCAAGCTGGATGCGAGGACAGCGCCGGGTGTCGTGACCGTCGGCCCCATCTGGGTTGTCGCACGGTTGCGCGACGCGGCCACCGTACTCGGTTTGCATCCTGATCTCGCAAGGTTGGCGGAGTTCGAGCGCCGCCTTGGTGTCACAGGCCTCACGGTGTTCGGTGCGCATCAGCATGAAGACGCCGACATCGAGGTGCGCACCTTCGCGCCGTCTTGCGGCGTGAACGAAGACCCCGTCTGCGGGAGCGGGAATGGGAGCGTCGCCGCCTTCCAGTGGGCGCGTGGGTTGCTGCCACCCGCCGGGAGCAGCTACCAGGCGACCCAGGGACGGCAGGTCGGTCGGGACGGACGCGTGGAGGTGCACGTCGGCGCGGACGGACAAGTACGCGTCGGAGGAGCCTGCATCACCTGTCTGGAAGGCTCGCTTTCGCTCTAGCAGCCAGATCGGAGCCCGCATCTGGATGGGTCGGCACCAGCTGCTTTCCAACATTGTGAGGAGTAAGGGGACGACGCGATGAGACAGAACTTCGACATGGGGGCTCTTTTGTTGCCTGCTGACACATCACCCGATTTCATCTCGGTGACCAATCCCTTCGATGGCGTCGAAGTAGGAACCGTCGCGAACTTGCCGCCCGAAGATACTCGGCGGCTTGTCCAGGCGGCGAAAGAAGGGGCGCGCATGTGCCGCAGCCTGTCTCGGCACGAGCGGGCGCGCATTCTCGAGCGCTGTGCATCGCTGGTTGAGCACGACGGGGAAACGTTCGCGCAACTCATCGTCGCGGAAGCCGGGAAGACGATCAGGCAGGCCCGAAAGGAGGTACTGCGTTGCGTGAACACACTGAAGCTGTCCGCCGACGAGGCGCGCCGCAACGCAGGAGAGGTCGTGCCGTTCGACGCGTACGTGGGATCGGAGAACCGGCAAGGATGGTTCACCCGAGAGCCGCTGGGCATCATTGTGGCCATCACGCCGTACAACGACCCGCTGAACCTGGTCGCGCACAAGCTGGGGCCGGCGATCGCCGGTGGCAACGCCGTGGTCCTGAAGCCGTCGGAGCTTGCGCCTCTCTCCGCCATCAGGCTCGTCGACTATCTCGTCACGGCCGGACTGCCATCGAATGCGGTATCGATCGCGACAGGCGGAGCGGCGCTGGGCGAAGCGCTGGTGTCGGCCCGGGACGTGAGGATGATCTCTTTCACCGGCGGATTTGCTACCGGGGAGAGGATCGCTCGATCCGCCGGCCTCAAGAAACTCGCGATGGATCTGGGCGGAAATGCGCCAGTCATTGTCTTGAACGACTGCGATCTGGGCGATGCTGTTGCATCGTGTGTGTCCGGTGCCTTCTGGGCTGCGGGCCAGAACTGTGTCAGCACACAGCGCATCCTGATTCAGGCGTCCATCTATGACGAGTTCAAGCGGCGCTTCGTCGCGGCCACCGCGGCACTGAAGGCGGGAGATCCGGCCCTGCCGGACACGGACGTCGGGCCAATGATTTCAGCTCAGGCGGCGACACGAGCGAAGAGCGCAGTAGATGCCGCGATTCGACTGGGTGCGAATCTGCTCTGCGGCAACACGCAGAAGGGCTCGGTGTACTTCCCGACGGTGCTTGAGAACGTCAGCTTCGATTGCGACCTTTGGACGCAGGAAGCATTCAGCCCGGTGGTTGTTCTTCAGCGCGTGGAGACACTGGATGAAGCCCTCGCGCTCGCCAACAGTCCCGAGTACAGCCTCCATGCAGGGATCTTCACGAACGATCTGCAAGCTGCTCTCAAGGCTGCCAACCAGCTGGAAGCCGGCGGAATCATGATCAACGACTCTTCGGACTATCGATTCGATGGTATGCCATTCGGTGGAGGAAAGTACGGAAGCCTTGGCCGCGAAGGCGTCCGGTTTGCCTACGAGGAAATGACTCAACCGAAGGTGGTGTGCATCAGGAAGACGGAGCGATAGAACTGAAGAGCCGAAGGCGGCACCGCCATCGAACAAGCAGCCAGGCTGGAATACCCAGTCCCAGATCTTCATGAAAAGGAGATACATGACAGCGAACAACATTCAGCAGCGGCCCGACAAGGAGCAACCATCGAGCCTGTCATTCGACAGCCAGGCCGTGCACGCGGGGAACATGGTTGACGTCACGACAGGTGCGATCCGTACGCCGATCGTCATGTCGAACTCGTACCGATTGCCTGATGATCCATCGTCGCTCGATTGGTCGGACACTCAGACGCTGTTCTACACCCGCTGCTCGGGCCACAACCAGCTTTGCCTGGAGCGCAAGCTGGCCGCGATGGAGCATGGCGAGGCGGCAGCCGCTTTCTGCACCGGCGTTGCGGCGTTGCACGCCATCTTCTTCACCTTCCTCAAGAGCGGCGACCATGTGGTCGTGAGCGACGTGACCTATGAAGCGGTCTGGCGCCTCTTCAGCGAACTGCTTCCGCAGCGGTACGGCATTGACGCGACGTTCGTGGACATCAGCGACCTGGCGGCGGTTCGCGCCGCCATGCGCCCGAACACGAAGCTGATCCACGCCGAGACCATCGCCAATCCGACGACGAAGGTCGCGGATGTGCGAGCCCTTGCCGGGATCGCGCGCGATGGAGGCGCCATGCTGTCCATCGATGCCACGTTCACACCGCCGCCGATGTTTCGGGGCCTCGAACATGGCGCGGACCTTGTCGTGCATGCACTGACGAAATACATCAACGGACACGGCGATGCGATGGGGGGGGCGGTCATTGGTCGCGCCGACCTGATCCATCGGCTGAAGGCCGACGCGCTCGTCGACGTCGGTGGCTCCCTTTCGCCATTCAACGCATGGCTCATCATGCGCGGTTCGGTAACACTGCCTTTGCGTCTGCCAAGGCAGTTGTCCACAGCCCAGAAGATTGCGGAGTTTCTCGAAGAGGATTCCAGAGTTGCTTTCGTGACGTTCCCGGGCCTGCCGTCCCATCCTCAGCACGAACTCTCGTCGCGCCAGTTCGCGGGCATGGGACACGGTGCCGTCATGGCGTTCGCCGTCCGCGGCGACCCCGATGCGCAGAATCGCTTCGTGGCAAACCTACGGCTCATTACCTCGGCGGTATCGCTTGGCCATGATGAGACCCTGATCGTGCATGTCGGCAGAGACGGGCGAGGCGGGGCCGAATGCTATCCGAGTGAATTCCGTGAATACGGTCACCTGCGGTTGTCGATCGGCCTGGAAGACCCGGCCGATCTGGTTGCCGACATCAGGGCCGCGCTCGACGAAACCTTCACTCGATAGGAAACGTGAGGTTAGCGCGGGGCATGGCGATGGCCCTCCAGAAGATTGGCCTGGATGCGCAGAAGGTGCTGCTGTGTGAGTTCTCGAGCGCGCTCCAGGTCACGACGTCGTAGTGCCTCAAGGATCTCGCGATGGTCGCGTTGGTAGCGCAGGCGATTCTCGGGGGTAAGGCTGCGCTGCTTGAGCTTGCCCCAAAGCTGACTGCCCCGCGCACGACCAATCAACTCATACATCTCGCGGACGAGTGGATTGCGGGTGGAATGTGCGAGCGTGCGGTGGAAGCCTTCGTCTCCGGCTTCGAATTCGGCGGCGCTGCGTGCGTTCTCAGAGGCATCGAGGTAGGCCTCCATGGCGTCGAAGTCACGGGTCGTGGCGTTGTGCACGATGAGATCAACCATCGCCACCTCGAAGAGCAGTCGGGCCTGCATCACATCGGATGGGCTGACCTCTTCGGCCGGAATCTCCGAATGGCCAGCGAATGCGGGAGTAATGACCGTGCCGCTGCCGACCGTGCGTTCGATCAGTCCTTGCTCGTTCAGTTCGGCAAGCACCTTTCGCACGGCGCTACGCGACATGTCTAGCTGCTCCACCCACTCTCGTTCTGTCGGGAGCCGTTCTCCGGCGCCCGACGGACCGCTGTTCAAGCGTTCGAGGATGAGTTGGCGCATGCGATCAGCAGCTTCGCGGGATTGGGTTCGGGTGCGCTTCATGACCAATTCTGATTATTTGTGACCAATTTCGAAATTGGTTGCTCGAGATTTCCTGTTGACCTACATTTGCTTGGTCTTAATTTTCTTCCATTTTAATACCAATCATGAAATTGGTCACATTCATCAAAAACGGAAAAACTTGCATCGGACGTCTCAACGCTGACGGCCATGCAGTCCAGGACCTGAGCTCCATCATTCCCACTCAACCAGGTGACATGCTCGCCTTCATTCGCGGCGCGGGCCAGAGCCTGGCGGCCGCGACGCGCTGCGAAGCAGCATGGACGCCCATTGAAAGCGTGCAACTTGCAGCGCCAATCATCCGCCCGTCGCGCAACATTTTTTGTGTTGGTAAGAACTATCGTGAGCACGCAAAGGAGTTCAACGCCAGCGGCTTCGACTCCTCGGCAAAGGAGGTCGTGCCCGAGCGGCCGGTGATCTTTACCAAGGCCCCAAGCACTGTGATCGGTCAGGGCGCCGAGATTCCCTCATACCTCGACTACACCGGCTCGACGGACTACGAGGGAGAGCTGGCGGTCGTGATCGGCCTGGGTGGGCGCGGCATTGCCAAGGCCGATGCCATGCGGCATGTCTACGGCTACACGATCGTCAATGACGTCACCGCTCGCACTCTCCAGCAGTCGCACCGCCAGTGGTTCATCGGCAAAAGCATCGATGGCTTCTGTCCGATGGGCCCTGCGCTTGTCACGGCCGACGAGGTCCCGGATCCTGCAGCACTCCGCCTGAGCACACGCGTCAACGGCGAACTGCGTCAAGACGCAAGCGTGTCTGAACTGATCTTCGACATTCCGACGCTGATTGCCGATATCAGCCGCACCATGACGCTGGAGCCGGGCGATCTGATCGCCACGGGTACATGTGCCGGTGTGGGTATTGGCTTCACGCCGCCAAGGTTCCTGAAGCCTGGCGATGTGGTCGAGGTCGAGATCCAGCCGATTGGGGTGCTGCGCAACCCCGTGGCGTAAGCGAGTGCTGGTGGATTGATATCACCGCCGCAGAAAAAGAACGCATACCCAGGAGACAAACCATGCGCAGCTTCCTCGTTGCCGGCTTCGTGGCCATGCTTTCCTTGCTTGGTCCTGGTCTCGCAGTTGCCCAAGGAGGCTATCCCGACAGACCCATCACCATGATCGTGCCATTCCCGCCGGGCGGGGTCGCCGACACGGTAGCTCGACCGGTGGCAGAGGCCCTCTCTCGGGAGCTCAAGCAACCCGTCGTCATCGAGAACAGGGCGGGTGCTGGCGGGGCGCTAGGCATCGGCGTAGCAGCGCGCGCGCAACCCGACGGTCACACCGTGTTGTTCAGCCTGTCCTCGATCTCGATCCTGCCTGAGGCCGACAAGATCCTGGGTCGCAAGCCTGCCTACCAACTCAATCAGTTCAAGCCCGTTGCGCGCTTCACGGCCGATCCAACCGTGCTTGTCGTGCGTGCCGATGCACCATGGAAGACGCTCGCGGAGTTCGTCGAGGACGCGCGGAAGAACCCGGCCAGGTACAACTACGGCAGTTCGGGAAACTACGGGACGATGCACGTTCCGATGGAGATGCTGAAGTCGGCAGCGCATTTCCGTATGACTCATATTCCCTTCACCGGGGCCGGGCCTGCGATGGTGGCGTTGCTCAGTGAGCAGGTTGATGCGCTCGCGACGGGCCCCTCAACAGTGGTGCAGCACATCAAGTCCGGCAAGCTGCGCGCCTTGGCCCATTGGGGCGAGCACCCCGTGCAGTCGTTGCCGGGTGTACCGAGCCTTGCTGAACTTGGCTACCCCTCCGCGCAGTTTGCACAGTGGTCCGCGTTGTTCGTACCCGCGGGAGCGTCTGACGCGGTGGTGCTGCGCCTGCGCGAGGCATCGCGCAAGATTGCCTCCGATCCCGCGCTGCAGCAGACCGTTGAACGGTCCGGCAGCCCCGTCGCGTACTTGGACGCACCGCAGTTTCAGGCCTACTGGGACAAGGACGCGAGCGTGATGACCGAGGCGGTTCGGCGCATCGGAAAAGTGGAGTAGACAAGGATGTACAAGTTTCAACGCAGGAGCGCGCTCGGCGCCCTGGCTGCTGCGATGGTCACCGCAGCCATGCCGGGCTACGTCGCGGCGCTCCCGACAGGAGGCATCATGAGACGGATTGCAAGTGGGCGTCACCACGCATCGTTCGAGTTCGGGGATCTGAAGATCATCGCACTGAGGGACGGGTATGTAGACATGCCGCCGACGAGGTTGCGGCAAAAATCCGGAGACACTTTCGACACGCTGCCTGCCAACATCCCTCTCGTGGGTGGCCAGCTTCGACTGTCGGTGAACGCTTACCTGATCATTGAGGGCAAGCAGCATGTCCTGATCGATACCGGCGCTTCCAACAGCTGGCATCCCACCATGGGCGCATTGCTGGAGGGGCTGCGAGAAGCTGGCATCGACCGGCAAGAAATCACGCAGGTTGCGTTGACCCATACCCACGAGGACCATGTGAATGGTCTTATCGCGCCAGACGGTTCAGAGGCCTTTCCACGAGCCACCCGGGTCTTTGTTCCGAAAGAGGAGACGTCGGCGTTCACCGGTCGACTCGCACGGCTGAAGGATCGCTTGACGCCAATCGACGACAAGTTTGCTGTCAGCGAGAGGATTACGACGGTCAAGGCGGCGGGGCATTCGGCCGGACACACAGCATATGACGTGGTGAGCAGCGCAGGGCATCTGCTGGTGTGGAGAGACATTGTTCACGTTCCCTCGATTCAATTCGAATACCCGGAAATTGCGTGGGAGTTTGATGACGATCAAGCCAGAGCGCGTGGCGCTCGACAGGTACTCATGGAGCTGGCGACTCGGCCGAACTACCTCATAGCGGGAGCACACCTGGACTTTCCTGGGATCGGGCATGTGGTGCGTCGCGAAGACAAATTCGTATTCAAGGCCATCTGACTCATGGCGTATCTACTCGGCCACTTGCAGAAAGACCCGGGCTTGGGCATGAGTCCGAGAAGGAAGATCTAGCAATGCAACAGAACAGACCCGCCATCGATGCGATCCTGGAGCGCTATCAGGCATGGATGCAGGCGATTCGCGACGGCGATCTCGAGGCGATCCTCGACATATATGCCGAGGACGCGACCTACATGCCTCCGGGAAAGCCTGCTTTCTCAGGCAAGCAAGCATTGCGCGAGATCTGGGGAAATTACCTTCAACGCGAGGAGTTCTCCGCGCACTACTCGCCCACAATCCACATTTCAGAAGCTGGCGACATGGCCTACGACATCGGCCGCTATCGGATCACCATGAAGAAGGACGGTCGCTCTGTGGCGTTCGAAGGGAAACATGTCGTTGTCTGGAAGCTCATTGCGCAACGATGGAAGGCGGTGGTCGACATGTCTGCATAGCGCGCGATTCAGCGCGCCGCGACCGCCTGAATCTCGACAAGCAGGTTGTCCTCCGCGAGCCCGGCGACGATGACCATGGTTGTCGCAGCGGCATGACCTGCGAATCGACGTTCGCGCTCCTTGCGGTAGAGAGGTACGAGGTCGGGGTGCGTAATAAATCCGTCGACCTTGACCAAGTCGGTCACTTCCATTCCGGCATCCGCCAGTACCGCTAGCAGGTTGTCCCACGCCAGCTTGATCTGGCCCTGCGGATCACTTAGAACAACGCCGTCAGGTGTAACGCCCACCTGGCCTGAAATATGAAGCCAGCGCGCGCCGGCAGGTGCCGAAGCGCCATGGCTATAGCAGGAAAACGGTGGTGCGATGCCGGTGGGGTTATGCAGTTTGATGGTCATGGTCAGGTCTTTCGAGATCGGGGTTTCATGGCAAGTCACGAGGTCTACCCATTGGCCGCCATTCGCATGGTCCACTCGGAACTGTCATTGCCAGAGCAAACTCGAACCCCATTGAATCGCTCCAGTGATGGCAGCGATCGATGCACTTCCTCCATCATTGCAGCGGCCGCAGGAGAAAGAGACCGACCCGCTCGCGTAAGAACGCCGACCGTACGAAACAATGTTGGCTCTTCGAGCAACCGAAAGCTCAGGCAATCCAACGGCGCCCGTTTCGCGGCGAGTGCAGACATTGCGCAAACTCCAGCGCAGCGGCTCAACAGCGTTGCGATCGTCGAGGTATTGGAGACCCGGTATCGCGGCTCTCTGATCTCTGCGCTCAGGACACCGGTCTGCGTCAGCTGATGCTGCATTCCAAGATCCGGGCTGAATCCAACAACGCGATAGCGATGCAATTCTTCCCAATGGATCGCGCCGGAACGCTGCGCCAGCGGGTGGTCAGGCGCCGTCACCACTCCATAGGTATCCTCGAACAAGGGCGTGAAATCCAACTGTCCGTTGGGCTCCCAGGGGCTACAGATGCCGAAATCGACGTCGCCGCTCAAGATGCGCTGCTCAACCGCCTCCGAATTGTCTTCGCGAAGATACAGGTCAACACCAGGACATCTCTCGATAAAGGCTGCTGATGCCTCCGACAGGAGCAAGGCCATGACCGATGGAACGGCGCCGACCCCGAGTTTTCCCCGCTCGCGCTTTCCCAATGCCCGCATTTCCTTGATCGAGGAATCGAAGTCGTGCAACAGGCGACGAGCCGTCGGAAGGAATTCTTCAGCGGCACTCGTCAACTCCAGCCGTCGCGTTGACCGGTCAAACATCTTCAGACCCAGATGCTGCTCCAGATGCTGGATCGTCAAGCTGAGCGCCGACTGGGTAACGAACAGGAGCTCCGCTGCTTGTGTGAGGCTGCGGTGCTCAGCCACCGTCACGAAGGCTCGCAGGTGCCGAATGGAAGGAGGCTTTCCCGGATGGCTATTGCTCATCGTCTGGTCTCATGCTGCACGTGTGACACGTTTTGGTCGACGAATGAGGATCGTGAGAAGCGCGCGCTCGGATCAGCCGCTTCCAGAAAGTCTAGTCATTACCCTCCGCAGTTTGTGCGAAGAATTGGCATCTGTGACATTGCCTTTTTTCCAAGGTATTCCGACGCTTTTCGAGCGTCTTCAAGTGTCGACTGGCATCACGGAAGGTACGACGATCGACCCCGTCAGATAGAGCTTGCAGGAGCCCGAGAGAAGTAGGCGATCCGCCCGCACGAGGCAGACCATCTGACCACCTCTCTGCGAGAGTTGCCGGGCGTGCAAGTTGGTCTTGCCAAGACGGCGGCCCCAGAAAGGAGCGAGGGTGCAATGGGAGGTTCCCGTGACTGGGTCCTCTGGCACGCCCTTTGTCGGCGCGAAATATCGCGAGACAAAGTCGCAACCACTCCCGGCCGCGGTCACGACCAGCCCCGGAAGGGGAAGCCCCATGACGGCCATCAGATCCGGCTGGACTGCCGACACCGCTGCCTCGTCTTCGAGCACGCACACGTAGCGGTCAACGCTCTCCCAGACTTCCTGGATGTTCGCCCGCAGCACGCGCTCCAGCTCTGCCTTGGGAATCGACGTCGAAGTGATGGGCCGAGCCGGCAGATCGAGCACATAGTCGTCCGCGCCGACACTGACATGGAGAGATCCGCTGGCGGTAGCCAGCTCAACCACCGCGCCTTCGTGCACCAGACCCAGAGCCTTGTGCATCACGGCGACCGTGGCCAGCGTCGCATGCCCGCACAGAGGCACTTCCACGCTCGGCGTGAACCAGCGCAACGGAACTGGTGTTTCAGCGAGTCGAAAGAAGGCCGTTTCCGAAAGGTTGTTCTCTGCCGCGATCGCTTGCAGCAAATCATCCGATGGCCATGCGCCATCAATCGCAACTACCGCGGCGGGATTTCCACGGAACAAAACACCAGTGAAAGCGTCAAGCTGCCAGATGGGAAAAGTCGTATCACCAGTCATGCGTGGGTTGTTTTAGCGCGCGAGCACAGGAGAAAGCGCGTCACCATGCGACGCTCCGCCCTCGAGAGCATTTGCGTAAGCACTCGGGCTCGGCACTTTTTGCCTCAGCAGAAGACCAATGGCAATCACGCGTTCGCGGGCCACTTTTCCGTGCGCCAGGACCTCAAGTTTTCCCAGCAACTGAGCATCCGTGAACGAGCGGCTCGGATCTCCATCGGCGGTATCTCTTTGCTCCCGGTACGACTGTCCGCCGCGCGTTCGGATCAGAACGCAAGTCGGCGTTGCGGATGGATAGAGAGGGTCCAATTCCGGCGCGTGCTCGAGCGCAATGCGTTCGGCCAGGCCGATCACCCGAGGGTCATCCAGCATGGCACTTTCAAGAGGAAGCAAGGCCTCCTTGCCACGCACGAGCGCTGCGGCAACGGCGAAAGGCAGACTGAACTGAGCAGACTCGAACGAACTCGGCCTCGCCTCATTGGGCAGGTCGATCGCCGTTCGAAAAGTACGAATCGTGATCTGATCGACATCCTCCATGGCCAGCCCTTCGCGCTGGACAATGGTCACGGCTGCATCGATCGGTGCGTGCGCAAGGCGGCAGCACGTGTATTGCTTGAAATAGGTCCTGCCAAAAGCGAGCGTGCCGCGCGGGGAAAGTTCGAGCTGGTGAACGTCATAAATGCCGGTACTCTCAATAGCGTCTGGATCCCCGCGGTAGCCCTGCGCGGCCAACAGTGCGGAGGTCACCCCGGACAGCAATCCGAAAGGAACGCCTTCCTTGATGTGGCCAGTCATCTGGATTCGTGATCCGGCCGGCCCCAGCATGGGGGCACTGTGCACTGCGAGCGAGATCGCGTTTTCGAGCATCGCCTCATTCAGGCTAAGACATATCCCTGTGGAAATGGCCGCACCAACCCCTGCCCACCGCCCGGATGCGGAGAAAGGCGGAGCCTCCGCTGCACCGAGGCGGGCGCCGATCTCGCATCCGGCCAGAACGGCATGCGCAAATGTCGCGGACGACACGCCGGCCCGCGCGCCGTACGCCACCGCCGCCGGGATCACGGCCGCGCCCAAATGGCCGCGCGCGGATCGATTGCCATCATCGACGTCCAGGGCGGACATTGCACTCGAGTTCACGAAGGCAGCGCCAAGGGCGTTCAAACCCGTCGTGTCCCCGAACCACGCCTGCATGCTTCCTGACCCGAGGCTCTCCGCGGCAAACTGCGTCGCCATACGGGCGGCGCTGGAATCGCATCCGCCCGCCGCGGCAGCGGCGGCGTCGATGAGACATTGCCTGATCAGCTTCTGATTGGCACTCTCCTCAACCTCCGCCTTGAGCTGGAGCGCCAGAGAAGCCAGCGCGCGCGCTACCTTGACCGCCATGTGCCCAGTCCTGATTGCACTCGGAATCTCAATGCGCGCGGATGTCCGCAACGAACTTCTGCGCCCGAGGATGAATGGGCGACGCAAAAAATTCGGAAGGTGATGCCCGCTCGAGGACTTCACCATCGGCGATGAACCAGACGCGATCTGCGACGTCGCGCGCGAAGCCCATCTCGTGCGTCACGCACATCATCGTCATGCCATCGTTCGCCAGTTGCTTCATCACCTGAAGCACTTCACCCACCATCTCCGGGTCAAGAGCGCTGGTCGGTTCATCGAACAGCATGACGGGAGGGTTCATCGCCAATGCTCGCGCAATCGCCACCCGCTGCTGTTGCCCGCCCGAGAGCTGTCCCGGGAAGGCGCCAGCCTTGTGTTTCAACCCGACCTTTTCGAGCAACTGCATGGCCTGCTCGTGAGCCTGCTTCTTCTGAATACCAAGGACGCTGATGGGGGCCAGCGCAACGTTGTCTCTGGCGCTGAGATGTGGAAAAAGATTGAACTGCTGGAAGACAAAGCCGATCCCGCTACGAAGCTTGTTCACCGACGTTGCGCTGGCGTTCACATCGACCTCCCCGACAACAATCCTGCCCTTGTCGATAGGCTCCAGGCGATTGACCGTGCGAATCAATGTCGACTTGCCTGACCCGGATGGCCCGCAGATCACGACCACTTCACCACGGTTGACACGCTCGTTCACGTTCTTGAGAACGTGGTGCTCACCGTACCACTTGTTGACTTCGGAGAATTCGATCATGACGAGATACCTGCAAGCGAGGGGTTCGCGGGAATTGGAGTCGCAGCCTGGCCCAGTCGCTTGCGCAACACCCTGCGCTCCAACAGGCGGGAGATTCGACTCAGGGAGTAACAGAGGACGAAGTAGATGGCGGCGAGGATGAAATAGACCTCGAACGGACGGGTCAGAAGTTGCGCATTGATGCTGTTCGCGGAGAAGGTCACTTCGTGCGCACCGATGATGTGTGCCAGGGACGTGTTCTTCACGATCAGGACGAACTGGTTCATCATGCTCGGCAAGCAGTTGAACAGGGCTTGCGGAAGAATCACCTTCCAGAGCGTCATTGCATAGCTCATCCCCAACGATCGGGCCGCCTCGGTCTGACCCTTAGGCAGCGCGCCGATCGCCGCGCGGATGGCTTCGCCAAGATAGGCGCCCTCGTAGATCACCAGTGCACAGATCACTGTCACCGTGGCCGATGCCTTCACTCCCGTCAAGAGTGGCAGCATGAAATACGACCAGAAGATGATCAGCAGCAGCGGGAGCCCGCGAACGGCGGTGACGTAGACCGAAGCCACCCGACGGACGACAGGGATCGGACTGCTTCGTGCGATTGCAACAATCACCGCGACCGGGAATGCGAGCAACAGCGCGGCCAGCGACATCGCAAGCGTCAACGCCAATCCGCCCATAGGTCCATCGGGATACTGCCCCACGAGGAGCAACTGGCCATACTGCGAAAGTATTTCGATCACGTGTGATTCCTTCAGCGTCCGGCGTGGGTTGATTTCTCCAACCGGCTGCCGATTCCCATCAGCGTCAAGGTGCAGGCCAGGTAGATGACTGTCGGGGTCAGGTAGGAGGGAAAGGTCGCATACGTCTCGCCATCCAGTTGGCGCGCCACGTACATCAGGTCGTTGACACCGATCACCAAAGCCAGGCTCGTTGTTTTCAGCAAGCTCAGCGACTGACTGACCAAAGCGGGAGCAGCCCCTCGAACGGCCTGGGGCACGACGACCAGCCGCATTGCCTTGAAAAATCCCATGCCCAATGCGCGGGCAGCTTCGGTCTGCCCGGAGGACACGGCCCGGATGCCACTGCGCAGATCCTCGGAGATGTACGCCGCCGCGTTCAACGAGAGCGCGACGACGGCAAAGAAGAAGGCGCTCAGATGCGCATTTGTCCAGGCGTGCCAGGAGGCCGGCAATATCTCTGGCACGCCAAAGTACCAGACGAAGATCTGCACGATGCTGGGGACGTTGCGGTGGTACTCAACGAAAGCGCCGACCAATGCCGATGGAATGCGCCCCGCCATGCGCAGCACGACGAGCACGGCACCCAGTGCGTACGCGGCAATCGCAGAGACGATGAACAGCTGTAGCGTCGTGGCGAAACCGCGCAGGAACAGCAGTTGGACATCGGGCTCGGCGAGCACCGAGAAGGATTGAAGGTTCATGGTCGACGCTTCCGAGGATCCGGTTGCGCAGGGATCACTGCTGGAATTCGGTCACGGCGGTCACCTTCTTGTCCCGCGTGAGCTTGTACTCCGTGGTCGGGCCGTACCAGCGATCCCAGATCGTCTGCAGGCGCCCGGAGGTCTCCAGCTTGTCCAGAGCGACGTTCACAGCCGAGAGCAACGCCGGCTCACCCTTGCGCACGCCAATGCAGTCGTACTCCCAGAACAGCGCCTCGTCCAGGAACTCGGTCTGGCCGTTGGAGCGATTGTGAAAGCCGATGCCCGCGCTCTTGACCATCGACATGCCTTGTACCTTGTCCTGCATGAGCGCGAGGTATGAAGCAGGGCCATTGTCGAGCGCGACCACCTCCGTGCTCTTCAACTTCTGACGGGCGAAGACTTCGGATGTCGAACCACGGTTGGCACTGACCTTCTTGCCTGCCAGGTCGGCGAAACTCTTGATGCCGGAGCTCTTCTTGACCAGAACCGAGACCGGAACGGACATGTAGGCGGATGAGAAGTCGATCTGCTTGGCTCGGGCGGCGGTGTAGGCCAGCGAGGCAGTCATCACATCCACGTGTCCGGTCATCAGCGACGGGATGCGTGCATCGACGGACACAGCCTTCAACTCGAGCTTCACGCCCAGGTCCTGCGCAATCGCTCCACAGATGTCCACATCGAGGCCGACGAGGCTGCGCGTTTTCGGATCCTCATAGCCGAGAGGAACAAGATCACCGAGAACGCCGCATATCAGTACGCCTCTCGCTTTGACATCCGAGAGCCCGTCGGCCCAGGCGGACGACATTCCGATAGCCATTCCAAGGATTGCAAGAATCATTTTTTTCATACATGTCTCCGTTAAAAATCAAACTTATGAGGCGATTTGGTATGCGCTGATCAGGCGGTCTTCTCCATGGCTCGCGAGTTTTCTCTGGAGGCGCGCGAGTATCTGGCCAAGCTCTTTGTGGTCGTTTGCGTCCAATGACGGACCTGGGGAGCGCACGCGGGCGGTCGCAATGAGTCCACGACGGCGGAAGATCTCCTTGCGTATCGCCAAACCGATGCCGGGCTGCTGCTCGTGGCGAATCAGAGGCAGGAACAAGTCATACAAGTCCTCCGCCGATTCGGATTGCCCGTCGAAGAATCGACGACAGACCTCTATCAACATCTCTGGAAACGCCACACCCGTATTGGCGCCATCGACCCCGCGGTGCAGCTCTTGCGGGAGGTGGATGCCGCTGTTTCCGACCAGGATGCTCACGCGATCTCGTCCGCCCGCGGCCTCTTGGGCTCTCAGCGCAGAGATTTTGCTGAGCGCGGATCCTTCTTCGTGCTTGACGACCTTGATGCTCCGATGTTCCTTGAGCAGCTTGTCGAGAAGGCCCGCAGACAGGTACACACCGGAGTTCTGCGGATAGTCCTGCAAGACGATGGGCACGTCATCGCCAATGCTCTTGATGAGGCCCTGGAAGAAGTTCGCCACTTGATCGTCGGTCTTCAATCCACTGGCGGGCGGAAGCATGATCCCGGAGGCGCCGGTATTCATTGCCTCGTGCACAAACTCTCTCAGGTTGTCGAAGCCGACATGGCTTGCTCCCACGATGACTTGTGCTCTCCCGTCGATTCGGCCGAGTGCGCGCCTCAGAATCTGCATGCTTTCCTGTGCAGAGAGCTTTGTCGCTTCGCCGAGTACGCCGAGATAGGTCACGCCTGATACGCCGCAGGAAATGAAGTGATCCGTCAGGCGGTCAAGGCTTGTGAAATCAACCGCTCCGTCGTCCGAAAAAGGAGTGACGGCGATCGGGTAAACGCCACGCGCTTGGGTGGTCAGAAGATTTGTGCTCATGCTGTTCTTGCGATGAATGGATCTGGTGGTGGAACAGGACCTTCAAATCTTTGACCAGGGCGCCGAGACGACTAGCTGGTTCTCCTGCCTCTGGATGTACTTCCCGGCGGCTGTCTTCTTCTTGTATTCGATCCAATCTGGATCTCTTTCCATGGCGGCACGCCTGCCCTGCCTGTCTGCGGCGTCCTTGTAGCCCCAGAGGTGGACTACTTGATTGAGCTCGCCCACTTCGGAGATGAAATAGCCGAGCGGATCGCCCACATGACGGCGCTGTACCGGCAGGCCATGCGATTCATAGACCTCGAGATATGCCTTGAGCAACCCTGGGAAGACCGTATAGGTACGGATATCGACCAACATTTGCTTTTCCTCTTCTGCTTGATTCAGAGGACTTTAGGCACCGGTATGGTTCGGATCAATCGATTAATTTCGCTGGATTCACAAGCAAAAACGATGGGTGTATTGCGATGAAAGAAGCGGGGCGGCCGTCGCACCCTCGTCGGTCGACGGGTCTTCCAGACGAACGCGCGCTCCGCGACCACCGCATCACGGCGGTCACGGGATTCGAAACAACGGATGGCCGCTGCGAAAGCCGGCCCGAATCAGGACACCTGGAAGATGGCCTCGACTTCCACGGTCATGCCGTTGGGAAGCGACCCCATTCCCACGGCGGAGCGGGCGTGCCGGCCCGCTTCTCCGAATACATCGACAAGCAGCGCCGAACAGCCGTCGATGACTTTGAAATGCTCGGTGAAGGTCGGCTCTGCATTGACCATGCCGAGAAGCTTGACGACGGCACGCACGCGATGCAGTTCACCCAGCGCCTCCTTCAAAGTCGCGAGCATGTTCAACCCCGTCAATTGAGCGTCCGCGTAGGCGCCGGCAATCTGATCGGCGCTGCCGATCCGGCCGACTCGGTATGTGTTGTCCGGCAACCGGGGGCCATGGCCCGCAAGAAAGATCAGGTCCCCTACACGCCGATAGGCAATGTAGTTGGCTCGTGGAGGCAGCGGCGCGGGAAGGGTCAAGCCCAACGAGGTCAGGCGTTCTTCGGGTGTCATCGTCAATCTTTCATCGAAGGGTTCGTGCGATTGCATCGCTGGTGGAACGCCACGCTCAAAGCTGGAAACCATGGGGAAAGATATCGGAGGGGTCGAGCATGAATTCCGCAGTCCCGACAATCCAGGCGCGTCCGGTGATCTGGGGAATGACGGCGGGGATGCCATCCACGGTAGCAACGCCGATCAGTCTCCCCTCGAAGCGAGATCCGATGAGCGATTCACACACGAGAGGCTCGCCCAACCCGAGCTCCCCTCTCGCGTGCGCCAGGGCCATTCGCACGGACGTCCCCGTCCCGCACGGAGAACGGTCAAAGTATCTCGGCTCCTTCACCATGAGGTTGCGCGGCGGCCGAGGTCCGACGGGAGCTTCGGTGAACAGCGACGACCGCAAGGCCCCCAGATCACTCCCCGTCGGTGACTGGAACGGCACCTGCTCGCGTGTGGCGGCAACGATCTTGAGCCCGAGATCGATGAAGCGATCCAGATTCTCCGGCTCGATGCGCATCTTCAGTTGCGCCACGTCGACCATCGCATACACATTGCCGCCATATGCCAGGTCAACGGCAATGTCTCCGAAGCCCTGCACCTGCACACGCGCGTCGCGCGCCAGGATATAGGTGGGGACGTTGGTGAAAGTCACGTCGAGCGCCTTGCGCCCTTCCACACGGACCTTCGTCACGATCAGCCCGGCAGCGGTGTCCAAGCGGACTTCGGTGCAAGGCGCCTTGGCTTCCACCAATCCACGCTCGACGATCATGGTGACCAGTCCGATCGTTCCATGACCGCACATTGGCCAGAATCCGCCTCCGCTCATGTAGATCACACCGAAATCGGCGTCCGCACGGGTCGGTGGCGTGAGGATCGCGTACATCATCGGGCCGTGGCCTCGGGGTTCGCTCACGAGAAGCTCGCGGACCCATTCGAGATTCATCCTGGCCCATGCCAGCCGCTCGCCCATCGAATTTCCGGGGATGGGCGGCAAGCCTTCAACGATGACACGCAGGGGCATGCCCTCGGCGTGTGTGTCCACGGTCCTCACAGATACGGGTGTAAACATCTGGCGATCTCTCACTGGAATGCGCGATCGTTGGGATTGGCGAACGCCTCGCGCAACTGATCGGACAACGGGAAATTCAAGTTGATGCCTTTGGGCGGGATCGGCGACATGAACCACTTCTTGTAGAGTTCAGCCGCCTTGCCTGAAGTCATGAAGGGAGTCAGCGTCTCGTTCACGAACGCGCGAAACTGCGGATCATCCTTGCGCAATACCAGTGCGTAGGCCTCGAAGGATTGGGGTTTTCCAACGACTTCATAGTCCTTGGCATTCGGCGACTTGGCGAGCTGGCCGTAGAGGAGTGCGTCATCGATGAAGAAGCCCGCGGCCCTTCCAGTCTCCAGCGTGAGGAACGACTCGGCATGGTCTTTGGCACTGATGATGTTCATGCGCATGTTGTTCTTGCTGTTCATCTCGCGCAGGATCTGCTCAGGCGTCGTACCCTGGGTCGTGACGACGTTCTTCCCGACAAGATCCGTGAACTCACGGACGCCCGAGTTCTTTTTCACCAGCAATCGCGTGCCGATGACGAACGTGGTGTTGGAAAACGCGACTTGCTTCTGTCGAGCCAGGTTGTTGGTGGTCGACCCGCACTCGAGGTCCACGGTTCCGTTGCTGATCAACGGCAGCCGGCTCAGCGGCGTTGTCGGAACCTCCTTCACAACCAAGTTGGGAAGATTCAATTTCTGTTTCAGCGCCGCGACCACAAGCCCGCACAGCTCGGCGGAGTAGCCGATGATTTTTTGGTTGTCGTCGTAGTACGAGAACGGAACCGCGGATTCGCGGACTCCGAGTGTGAAGACGCCGGTTTTCTTGACTTTCTCCAATGTCCCTCCCTCCTGTGCAACCGCGGAACCCGCGATCATGGACGCGAACAGAATCAGCGAAGGAATGATGAGCTTCATGGTGGTCTCCAGCGTTTGAATAGAGAAAGTAGGTCGGTTAGACCGGCTAGGACTTCGCATTGCTTCTCTGCAGAGCCTTGACCCCTGCGGAAGCAAGCAACGAAATGAGGAGATAGACACTTCCCGCGAAGATGATCATCCCCACCGTCGTGCTGTCACGATCGGCAATGTTCTTCGAAGTTCGGAAGAAATCGGAAAGTCCGATGACGTACACCAGTGAGGTGTCCTGGAACAAGGCGACGCTCTGTGTCATGAGTGCCGGGACCGTCGCGCGCATCGCCTGTGGGAGCACGATGAGGCGCATGGCCTTGAGATAGGACATTCCCAGCGCCTGCGCGGCATTGAGCTGGCCCCGTGAGACTGCCTGAATGCCCGCGCGGATGATCTCGGCGAAGTACGCAGCTTCGAACAGGCAGAAGGCCACCATGGCCGAGACCAGCCGGATATCCGTGCGAGGGGAGAGATCGAAGACGCTTTGAATCAACTGCGGAACCATCAGGAAGAACCACAGCAGCACCATCACAAGTGGAACGGATCGCATGACCGTCACGTAGGTGTGGGCAAACAAGGCAACGGGCTTGAGCGACGAGAGCCGCATGACCGCGAGTACGGCCCCCCAGGCAATGCCCACGCCCACCGCAACAACGGTGATCTTGAGCGTCACGACCATGCCCGTTGCCAGTGCAGGCAGCGAGTTGGACAACGCTTGAAGGAAGTCAATGATGACCATCACTTGCCTCCGATATAGCCGGGAAGCCGCAACGATTTCTCGAGGAGGCGCATCGAGAACATGACGATCATGTTGATCGTCATGTAGATCAGCGTGGCCACGATGAACGATTCATAGGGATGTGCCGTGTACTCGCTCACTTGTTGGGACTGGGCGGAGAGATCCAGCAATCCGATCGTGGAAGCGACGGCGGAGTTTTTGAACACATTGACGAACTCGGAACTCAGTGGCGGAATGGCCACCCGGAACGCGACAGGCAGCAGTACGTAGCGGTAGGCTTGGGGGAGCGTCAGCCCCAGCGCAAGCGCGGCGGCGCGCTGGCCGGGCGGCAGCGTGCCGATGCCTGAGCGAACGTGCTCACATACGCGAGCGCCCATGTACAGCCCGATGCAAAGCACGGAGGCGGTCAACATCTGCGTGTTGGAGGGCAGCTCCTTGAACCAGGTGCCGAGACGCCCTGGCACGACTTCCGGCATGACGAAGTACCATGCGAAGAGCTGCACGATGACCGGCACGTTGCGAAACACCGCGACGTACACGGTTGCGATGGACCTGAGCTTTTTGTTCGGAACCGTGCGCAAGATCCCCATCAGCGTGCCGATGGCGAGCGCAATCACGATCGCCAAGAGGCCGAGAACAATGGTGTTGTAGAGGCCTGCAAGAAGCCAGTCGAGATAGTTCGACGGCTCGCCCGTGGAGACGGGCTCCAGAAAGACGCTCCAATTCCATGAATAGGTCTGAGCCATAGATCGCCTGCGTGTCCTGTTCTTGCCTGCACTGTCATTCGATGGGGTGAGCCTTCTGCGTAGCCGTGGTCAGTGATGCAGGATCCTCGAGAGGAACAACTTCGCCCGCTCTGTGCGACCTTCGCTGTTGCCGAAGAACTCTTCCGACGGCGTGTCTTCGAGAATCTTGCCTTCGTCCATGAAGATGACTCGATCGGCCACGCTGCGGGCGAAGCCCATTTCGTGGGTGACGCAGACCATGGTCGTTCCCTCGCTCGCAAGCTGCACCATGACGTCCAGCACCTCGCTCACCATTTCGGGGTCGAGGGCCGACGTTGGCTCATCGAAGAGCATGCAGATAGGACCCATGGATAACGCGCGCGCGATCGCGGCGCGCTGCTGCTGGCCACCGGACAGCTGGGCAGGATATTTGTGTGCATGGCTCTTGAGTCCGACACGCTCAAGCAGCGCGATCCCGGTGGCCTCCGCCTCATTCTTGCTGCGGCCCAGCACCTTGATCTGCGCAATGGCCAGGTTCTCGATGATGGACAGATGCGGAAAGAGCTCGAAGTTCTGAAAGACCATCCCTACTTGCGAGCGAAGCCTGGACATGTCGGTCCGGCGGTCACTCACGGATATGCCGTTGACCGTGATGCTGCCCTGATTGATGGGCTCCAACCCGTTGATCGTCTTGATGAGGGTGGATTTTCCCGAGCCTGAAGGTCCGCACACCACCACGACCTCACCCTTCTCCACCCGAGTCGTACAGTCGGTCAGAACTTTGAAGGCACCGTATTGCTTCGATACGTGGTTGATGTCGATCATGATGGTCCTGTGTCGAGCGAAGGGTGACGTGGTCGGGTCAGGACATCGCGAGTTCGTCGCACGCGAGCAGGATGCGGCGACATGCCTCCTCAAGCACCTGCATCGGCGCCGCGAACGACAGTCGGATCGCCGGCGAGCTGCCGTACGCGGCGCCGTGCACCGTCGCGACGAGATGCTCCTCGAGCAGGTGCGTCGCAAGATCCTGGTCCGACTCGATGCGTCGCCCCTTCTTGGTCGTGGTCCCCATGAGTCCTTGGCAAGCTACGTACACAAAGAATGCGCCTTGCGGGTTGGGGCACTGAAGCCCCTTGCCGTTTTGCAGCATGGAGACCACCAGATCCCTTCTCGCCTGGTACTGCTGCAGCCATTCGCCGAAAAAGGCCCTAGTACCGTTCAGCGCGGCTACGGCGGCAGCCTGAGTCACCGAGGACGGGTTGCCGCTCGTCTGGGATTGAAGCGTGCTGATGGACTTGATCAGGGCGGCAGGGCCGCCGGCATAGCCCAGTCTCCATCCCGTCATCGAGAACGACTTGGAGACCGCGTTGACCGTGACCGTCCGCTGCGCGAGCTGCGGATTGGCCTGGGCGAACGATGTGAACCTCGTGCCGTCGAACACGAGGTATTCGTAGACGTCGTCGGTCAATATGTGGACGTCAGGAAACTCGGCGAGCACGCGGCCCAGGGCCTGGAGTTCTGCTTCCGTATAGACAGCCCCCGTCGGGTTGCCTGGCGAATTGATGAGCAGCCATTTTGTTCGTGGCGTGATGGCTTGCCGAAGCTGTGCGGGGCTGATCTTGTAGCCCTGCTCAGGTGTCGCCTGGATGAATACGGGCGTCCCCCCGTTGAAGCGAACGATGTCCGGATACGAAACCCAGTAAGGCGCCGGGATGATGACCTCGTCCCCTTCGCTCACGGTACAGGTCAGTACGTTGAACAGCACCTGCTTTGCACCCGCGCCAACGGTGATCTCGTTCGGCGCGTATGTCAGCCCGTTCTCTCGCCTGAATTTGTCGCTGATCGCTTGCTTCAGCGCGGCGGTTCCATCGACTGCGGTGTACTTGGTCTCGCCCCCGAGCATCGCTGCATGAGCCGCTTCGATGATGTGAGGTGGTGTCGGGAAATCAGGTTCGCCAGCAGTCAGGTTGCACACGTTCTTGCCCGAGGCGATCAAGTCCCGTGCGCGCCCCAACGCCACCAGGCTGGGGGATGGTGCGATGCGATCAAGTCGATCCGCGAGGAAGCTCATGAGAAAAATCCTTGTCCTGTAATGAAATGCGGATGTCCGAGGTGCTTCAACGTGCCTGGAGAGCACGTCGATAGCGCTCCTCGTTTTCCTGGCTCATCGGGTACAACCCCGTCAGCGGCTGGCCACCCTGAACTTCTTGCAGGATCCAGGCTTCCATGAGCTCTTGCTCTGCTGCGATCTCGGCAACTTCTTCCACCATGGTCACTGGAATCACAATGGCCCCATCGTCATCGGCCACGATGACGTCTCCCGGGAAGATCGCGACGCCACCGCAGGAGATCGGCTGATCCCAACCGACGAACGCGAGTTGCGCAACGGCCGGAGGTGCAGCGATGCCGCTGCACCAGACCGGCAATTCGCTGGAGATGACTCCGACACGGTCCCGGACCACGCCGTCGCTGATGAGCCCCTTGACACCACGAGCCCGCATGCGTGCGCACAGGATGTCGCCGAAGATGCCGGCATCCGTGCGTCCCAGGGCATCGGCAATGGCGATGCATCCGGAGGGCATGCTTTCGACAGCTGCGCGGGTCGAAGTGGGAGAGGACCACGCCGCGGGTGTGTTGATGTCTTCACGGCCCGAGATGAATCTCATGGTGAATGCAGGGCCCGCGATTCGGGGCTGGCCAGCGGCAAGCGGTGTACTACCGCGGATCCAAACGTTGCGAATGCCCTTCTTGAAGAGCACCGTGGTCAGCGTGGCTGTCGTGGCACTTGTCAGCTTGGCCAGCACTGCTTCGTCGTACACCATGTTCATCCTTTAGATACTCGGGATCAGTCCGCCATCCACCCGGACAACGGAACCCGTGACATAAGAAGCCTGCGAGCTGGCGAGGAACGAGACGACGTTTGCGTACTCATCCGGCGTTCCATATCGACCGGTGGGAATGCTTGAGACGCTTTCCGCGGCCACCTCTTCGATCGACCGCCCCTCGCGCCTGGCCTTCTCGGCATCGAGAAACTGGATGCGCCCTGTTGCGATCCGGCCGGGAACGATCATGTTCACCGTGATGCCTTGTGAGGCGACTTCGCGAGCGAGCGTTTTCGACCAGCCCACCAGCGCGCTTCGAAGGGAGTTCGACAAACCCAGATTGGGAATCGGCGCGATCACGCCCGACGATGCGCTGGTGATCACACGCCCCCACTGCTTGGAGCGCATGCCGGCAAGCACCTTGTCCGTGATGGCGATCACAGGCTGGACCATCTTTCCGAAGTTGAGTGCCCAGACGTCTTGGTCGATGCCTGAGATCGGCGATGGCGACGGACCGCCGGTGTTGTTGACCAGGATGTCGATGGGTCCCACGTGCTTCGTGATGACCGCCAGATTTGCGTCGATTGCACGCAGGTCGGTGATGTCCCAGACATGCGAGAAAACACCATTGCCGAATTCGCCCAACCTCTTGGCGACTGCATCGAGCTCGATTGCATTGATGTCGGCGATGGCGACGTTGCAGCCCTCGCGGCCCAGCGACTGGGCGATGGCGGAGCCGAGGCCGCCAGCGCCGCCGAGTACCAGTGCCGTCTTTCCATTGATCCCGAAGTCCATCTCGTTTCCCCAAGTTTTCTGCATCAGAGGAGCCGAATGTTAGGAAGCGATGCGACTTTCCACAATGGAATTGTTTTTGATCTAAACATGCCAAAAAGGAAAATATCAGCCTGCCGTGCGGCTGCGCTTCGGAATGCAGTAAATTGCAAAATCGGAATGTCGAAACCATGCCAGTTTCCCTTTTGGCAAGTTCCGACTTCAAGTCGAACATCACCTTTTCGGGTCAGCCTATGGTCACTCTGAAGCAGTTGGAGGCGTTCTTCTGGGCGATCGAGCTGGGGAGCCTCGAGGAGGCCGCGACGCGGCTTCACACCACACAGTCGGCGATCTCAAAACGCGTGCAGGAACTCGAATCCGCGCTCGGTATTCCGCTGTTCGACCGCAGCAAGCGGCGTGTCCATGCCACGGCGTATGGGCAGGAGATCCTCCCGCTCATCGCCGAGATGCTGAATCTGCGGACTCGCCTGATCGATATCGCGACCGCGAAAGAGCACCCTCCACGTACCCTTCGGCTTGGGGTGACAGACCTTACCGCGCTGACCTGGCTTCCACAGTTGATACAGCGCGTTCGATCAAGCCATCCGCACGTCACGCTGGAGCCGATTGTCGATACGAGTTCGCTGCTGGTGGAGCGGCTTCGATCTGCACAGCTGGATCTCGTTGTGGTTCCTGACGCGTTTCGCGAATCGCAGTTTGATACCGTGCCACTGGACTCCGTCGAGTACGCGTGGATGTGCAGTCCGAGCTACTTGCCTGAGCAGACCAGCATGAAGCTCCAGGAGCTTCAGAACTTCACCATCATCAGCCAGCTGCACGGTTCGGGCCTGGGCCAGATCATGAAACGGTGGTTGTCGGAAAACCAGGTGAGTGCGGAGGGCGGCCTCTCCAGCAGTAACCTCACGGCGATTGCCTCGCTCACACTTTCGGGGATGGGGATCAGCTACCTCCCCAGGAAAATCTTCGATGACGTTGTCCAATCGGGTCAGCTTCAAATCATCAAGACTACGCCCGCGATACCACGCATCCCCTACGCGCTGATGTACCGAAAAGGCGCCGCCGATGAGCTGCTGCGCTTCGTAACGTCTGTTGTGACAGATACATGCGACTTCGCTCGGATGCTGCCTGGCTACTTTACGGCGAGCGTGCCGCGGTCTTCGATCCGTTGAAGACAACGGCAGCTTTGATATGCCCTTGCCCTCCTACAGAAAGCGGGCACACAGGAAAGCGAGACCCTCAACTGCGTTTCTGGATAGCGTGGTTCAAGTCCACTCGCTCGATCAGGCCTACCGCCGAAAATCGCGAATAGTTAGGTGGCGCAGGTTCGAATCCCGCTTCCTAGCTCTCGCAGGACGCCGCGTTATCGCTCGGCTAGACGCTCCGCTACTTCGCGTGCACCGAGGTTTCGTACTGCCGCGAGATTTTCGAGTTGTGCTGCCCGTGGACGTGCCTTGCCTTGTTCCCAGTGGTAGATAGTCTGCCCAGAGACTCCAACCAACTGCCCGTAGCTCGCAGCGGACAACCCAAGCCTTGCACGATGCGCCACAAGCCTGGCAGCGCTGAATCGACGCTTCGTGGCTTCTGCAGTTTCATTGGGCGAATCAGGCGCCGTGGCGGGGCGCGCCCCGCCTTTCGCAACACGGCGCAATTCTTTCTCAAGCGCATGCACTTGGCGACGCAGCTCTGCAATTGACGCGCGATGCGCAACGGAAGCTTTCTTGAGCGTTTCTATCTCGGCACGCACTTCCTTGCGAGCAACGCGAGAAATTTCAGCTTTGAGGATTGAGGCGACATTTGGCATGGCCACATTGTGCGGCCTCATTGCAGCGCCTATGTTCTGTCGTCGATCTTGCAAGCCTGAGTGTGAAGAGCGACAGCGGTCGGCATCGAGGCGATCCCCTGAGCGGCTTTTTCTCCCCAGCCTCTACCAGCGCCGAACCGCTGTCGAGAGGCAGTGTGCGTGACGGAAGTGAAGTCAGGGTGAAGTTCGTGAAGGAGTTCTGTGAAACGATACTGACCATCCTGTTTTCTGCGACTCCCATACCGGAGGTAGAGGACACCAAGGTCGACGCGTCGCTTCGAGCAATCTTCGGACAACGGGATATGGCCAGATGCAGTCGTTGGCGACCGTCCGCTTTACAGGCGCACTCCACGGAAGGATTCGCTCTGCTGCAGCGCTGCGCTGCGACGGTCCCCAAGATCCACCAAGGCATCCAGGATCTGCAATAGCTTCCGTGCGAGTTCCGTGGGCAACGGGTGCTGGCGATCCGCGTGTGCCTGAACCAATCTGGCGACCGCCGCCGGGATGTGCGTACCTTTCCATCCGGCGGGGAGTCGTCCGTCAATCATTTGTGCCAGTATCAAGTCAGCGAACGCCTCCGCAGGATAGTCACCGCCGGCCTGCTCGCACAGCTTCACGAATTGATCGGCCACGTAGGGTATCCAGCCTGCTTGACGGACGAGCGTTTCCACCAGCGGCAGAACTTGCGACAGGTCACTCCAGCGCCCGTTGGCAAACCGTGTTGCCCCGTTCGCCCCCTCGACAGCCACAAACAGCAATGTCTTGATCAACTCGGGCAGGTCGAAACCACTGAGCCGTCCATCGTTGTAGCGGGACCTCCGGAAGTCGCGGTGCTCCAGCGCCCGGTCAAGGACTGCGGTCAACAGACCGAGGATGCGAGGGTCGATCTGAAGTGCATCTAGGATGCCCGAGGCAGCCAAGGCACCCGCGAACGGGGCGAGCATCCGCATCGAGATCTCGTCGGGTTGGTCCAGGATGGCTCCCAGCAACCTGTCACGGAACTCCGCTTCGGGCAGGTACACCGCCACCCCCGCCAGCAGCCGCCCCAATTGCCGTTGCCATTGACGCTGGTCCGCACCATCCCGCTCCCGTCCTTGACGCCGCTCGGACCGCCACGCTGGATTCAGCGTGTCCAGGGTCCAATCAACGAACGCTTCCAGGGCCTGGACGTAGCGATCCCTCGCTGCGCTACGCATGACGGCCTCGGTCGGAACGCGCTGTAGCACCGCCGACGCAAAATCGCTAAGCCAGATTTCGTCCGACCGGTGCCACCCTTCCTCATCGTCGTACCGATGCAGGTCTCCGGCGTCGAGTGCCTCTTGTGTCCAGGACGGCATGGGCTGTACCCATGATGGAAAACTGCTGCTGGACGCCAACTCGCGCATTGCTTCGGACACGGCAGCCGTCCTGCGCTCTTCTTCGATGCGGCCGCGAGCGGCCGAGTCAAGCCTGTGCTCATCCAGTGTCCGCCTATATTGCGCAAGGCGAAGCCCCAGGTTGAACCCACACCACGCGAAATGCGAATCCCGCTCCCAGCAGCTGGCGATGCCATCTATGGCCATCAGAGAGACGACCTCTAAGGGATGGGCCACCAACCGGTAAAGTGCCTCGCGGTCGGCGGCATTCTCACGCCCGCTTCTGATGCCAGCCGCCAGCGCCCGGGCCACAAAAATCTTGGGGTGCCAGGAAATCCGAGATCTGGCCATGACGTCGTCCCTCGGCGCCTCCGCCTGATTCAGATACGAATCCAACGTGGCGCGAGCCCAAGTGGTGTGTTCGGCCAGCCCATCGAAGCAAATTGCCACTGCGGCCGTACCGGCGATGCAACCATGCGCCACCGCATGGTCGGGCATCAGCGATGCCGCTGTTTGTTAGTGCCGATGCAATCTTGACCAGCTGGGGGTGCGGATAAAAACTTGGACTGGTTTTATGTTGCAAGTCCAAGGCTCACCCGGTATTCGATAGGGCTGAGAGAGCCAAGGGAGATCTTGAT